>PWMM01000295.1 GCA_003558195.1 Syntrophomonadaceae bacterium | reverse complement strand
TTCTATTCTACGACTGTCATAATACCATTTTTTGCTTTAGAGTGGGATTTATTATATTTTTACCCGCTGTTCATATTTCTTGTCATATCAGCATCAAGTAACAGTGTTAACTTGACTGATGGACTAGATGGCCTGGCAGCAGGAGTTGCTGCTATCGGGCTTGGAGCTTTTGCAGTTATTGCCTGGCAGCTTGGCCAGCCAGACACGGTAATGTTTTGTGCAGCTCTCTCAGGCTCTTGTCTAGGATTTCTGATTTACAATCGCTATCCGGCCCGTTTATTTATGGGTGATACCGGTTCACTGGCTTTGGGTGGAGCATTTGCTTCTTTGGCCATTGTAACTAGAACAGAGCTCATCCTCATAATAGTGGGTGGAGTATTTGTTCTGGAAGCTCTCTCAGTCATAATCCAGGTAACCAGTTTTCAACTGACTGGTAAGAGAGTTTTCCTGATGAGCCCCCTGCATCACCACTTTGAAATGAAGGGTTGGTCAGAGTGGAAAGTGGTTACTATATTTTGGAGTGCAGCATTTGCTTTTGCCCTGGGCGGAGTTTTTGCATTTGGTCGATAGGAAACAAGATGGTTTGGAGGTCTTATCGTGATCGAACTGATTAAGGACAGGAAAGTTCTGGTGATCGGCATGGCTCGCAGCGGTGTAGCAGCGGCCAGGCTTTTGGCTGAAAGCGGTGCGTCAAAAGTTACGGTTGCAGACCAAAAAACAGCAGAAGAATTGCGCAATGAAACAGGTCGTTTGATGCGTTATCCGGCTGTCGAAATTATAACTGGTGGGACTTCACCCGGACTGGTTCGGTCTGACCTGGCAATGATTATCAAAAGTCCTGGGGTGCCCCCGGGATTAGCAATATTTAAAGAGGCTGCAGCAAAGAACGTACCGGTTTATTCTGAGATAGAATTGGCCTATCATTTCATTAAAGCCCCCATGATTGGTATTACCGGAACTAATGGCAAAACTACCACCACGGCCTTGATTACAGCAATGCTCAAAGAAGCTCGTTTTGATCCGGTTGTTTCTGCCGGGAACATTGGCAATCCTTTATGCTCTATCGTTGGAACTATAGAGGCTCAGGGCCTGATTGTTTTGGAGCTAAGTAGTTTTCAACTTGATAACATCGCTAAATTTCGTCCATTAGTTGCGGTATTTCTCAATTTTGCCGAAGACCATATTGACTATCACGGAAGCCTGGATCAGTATTATGCCGCTAAAGCGCGGATTATAGAAAACCAGCTAAAAAGTGATTATGCTGTTCTTAATGCCGCAGATGATCAGGTGGCCAGGCTGGCCGGCAAATGCAAAAGCCAGGTTCTCTGGTTTGATCGAGAGCCAGTTGATGTAGGGATAGGGATATTGCGAAATTGGATTACTTTATTTAACCCGGGTATGGAGCCGCAAAAAATATGCCCTGTAGAAGATGTTTCTCTTCCAGGTGATCACAACCTGGAAAATGCCCTGGCTGCTTCTACTGCTGCCTGGGCGGCAGGAGCTAATCTGGAAGCGATTGGATCCGTTCTAAGATCTTTTAAAGCCATTGAGCACCGTCTCGAACATGTAGCTACTATTAACAATGTAGATTTTATTAATGATTCCAAGGGTACCAATCCCGGTTCGACCATGAAAGCTTTACAATCTTTTCCGGGTCGAAGAATTGTTCTCATTGCCGGAGGCAAAGATAAAGGTAGCGACTTCAGTGATCTGGCCCGTATAATCAATTGCGAAGTGAAAAGCTTGATTTTATATGGGGAAACAAAGAAAAATCTTGTCGCAGCGGTAGAAAAAGTTAACTACCATTCTTACAGTCTTGTAAACAACCTGGAAGAAGCGGTAGCTTTAGCTTTTAAACAGGCGCTACCTGAAGATATTGTCCTGCTTTCTCCAGCCTGTGCTAGCTGGGATATGTTTCCCGATTATGAAGCCAGGGGTAATTTATTTAAGGATCTGGTTAAAAAGCAAAAGAAAGATAACAAGGCTGGAAAGGGGGCCGGTGACCTTGGATAATCAAGATTCATCCAGAAAACATGATCAGATTCTATTAATGGTTACTTTTATACTCCTGGGCATTGGCCTGATTATGGTATTTAGTGCCAGTTTTGTGGTAGCTGAAGATAGCATAGGGGATCCCTATCATTTCTTGAAGAGACAAGCAATGTGGGTCGCTATCGGGTTGGTGGGGATGTATTTTATGTCGCATATCCACTATAAACAGCTCAAAAGGTTTTCCATTTTGATATTGCTGCTTAACTTCATCCTTTTGGGGCTCTTATTTTCTGATTTTGGCTCTTACATGGGCACAGAGGCCCGGCGGTGGCTTTCCCTGGGACCTGTGGTTCTCCAGCCTTCAGAATTCAGTAAGCTGGCTTTAGTGATATTTACAGCTGCATATATGAGTAGCCGTCGTTTGAATATCTATAACTTTTGGACGGCCAGTTTAATTCCTTTAACCTTGGCCGGCTTAGTATTCTTTATGATTCAGCTTCAACCGGACATGGGAACAGCCCTGGTGGTTTTGGCAGGCAGTGCGCTGGTAGTTATTTTTGCAGGGATGCCGGTATCACAGGTTGCCGGGTTAGCCCTGGTTTTAACGCCCCCGCTGGCGTATTTTGTGTTAAAAGAAGAATACCGGATGCAAAGGCTTTTTACCTTTTTAGATCCCTGGGCAGAGCCTACAGGATCGGGATACCAGATGATTCAATCCCTTTATGCCCTGGGGCCTGGTCATATATTCGGGACTGGTCTGGGACGGGGAAAGCAAAAATTATTCTATTTACCAGAGCCGCAAAACGACTTTATATTTGCAGTTATTGGTGAAGAACTGGGTTTCACCGGGGCAGTGGCTGTGCTTATGCTCTACCTGATCCTAGTGTGGCGTGGTTTTCAAATTGCATTTAGAGCCCCTGAACTATTTGGAAGCCTTGTAGCTGCCGGGATCACATTTACGATTGCCGTTCAGGTTTTGATTAATGTTGCGGTAGTAACGGGCACTGTTCCGGTAACGGGAATTAACCTGCCTTTGATCAGCGCCGGGGGCAGTTCAGTATTTTTTACCCTGCTGGGCATTGGGATCCTGCTAAATATTTCGAAATACGGGCAAGATAAAGCGGTACTGAAGGAGGCAGCTTGATCATGAAAATATTGATCGGAGGCGGTGGTACCGGCGGTCATATTTACCCTGCCCTGGCCCTGGCTCGTCATGCTCAAGCTGAGCACGGGGTTATGGATATTCTCTTTGTGGGTAGCGCTGCCGGCCTGGAGAACACCATTGTTCCTGCTTCCGGTTTTAAGCTGACTACTATACCCGCCAGTGGTTTGAAGCGCAATTTAAAACAACTGGGTGTTTTTATAAAAGATTTGTGGCAAGGAGTCAGACGCTCTTTGAAAATTATTAAAGATTATCAGCCAAGCGTAATCCTGGGTACAGGGGGTTATGTTGCAGCTCCCCTGGTGTTGTCAGCCATTTTAAAGCGTAAACCAGTGGTGCTGCATGAGCAAAATGCCATACCGGGCATGGTTAATCGTTTGTTTGCGCCTTTTGCCAGTAGAGTTTGCCTTTCTTTTTCCGAGACGGCAAAAAAATTACCGCCTTTCAGTAAACCAGTAATAACCGGCAACCCACGGGCCAGTGAAGTAAGTGTTTTGAGTCGTGAGGAAGGCTGTGAATACTTTGGCTTTGATCAGAGGGAAAAGACCATCCTCGTTTATAGTGGAAGCCGGGGTGCTCTTAAAATTAACCAGGTTATGACGGCCTATCTAAAACAAGATCTGCTTCCTGAAAAGGTGAACCTGATTTATGTGACCGGAGATATCTATTATGCAGAAGTCAAGGCCAATATTAGAACGGTTTCGGATCGAATCCGGCTTTATTCCTACCTTGCAGAAATGCCTAAGGCCCTGGCCGCAGCTGATCTTGCCATTACCAGGAGTGGAGCGACAACCCTGGCTGAAATAACTGCCCTGGGGATTCCGGCTGTGTTAATTCCCTCGCCCAACGTGGTAAATAATCATCAGTATCACAATGCCCGTATCCTTTCGGATCGCGGAGCGGCGGTTCTGATAGAAGAAGAAAGTTTTGACCATCTTCGGTTACAACAGGAAGTAAACAGGCTGCTATATGCGCCAGTTCTGTTGGAAGAGATGAGTAAATCCAGTAAAAAGCTCGGGGTTGTTGATGCCGCAGAAAAGCTCTACGGCTGCCTGCAGGAGGTGGCTCTATGAACATCGATCATGAATTAGGCTCCAGGTTAACTTACGGTTTAAAGAAAGATGAGCCTATGTCAAAGCATACTTCCTGGATGGTGGGAGGGCCTGCTGATTATTTCTTACAGCCGGCAGATTTAGACGAACTGATAACCATTGTTAGCTATTCTGACCGTCATAAACTGCCCCTGTATGTCTTGGGCAACGGCACCAATTTGTTGGTTTTGGACGGAGGGATTAGAGGATTGGTCATTCATATCGGATCAGCCTTTAATTACCTGAAAAGTGATCAGTATTCTCTTACTGCAGGAGCAGGTATTTCTATGACTGGCCTGGCTAAAAGTGCTGCTGCTGCAGGCTTGACCGGGCTTGAATTTGCTATTGGTATACCAGGGTCGCTAGGTGGCGCCCTGATCATGAACGCTGGAGCTTTTGGAGGGTACATAGGCGAAAAAGTCCGGCTGGTTAAGGTAGTCAATTATTTTGGGCAAGTAATCACTTTGCCGCGGAAAGAGATTCATTTTGGTTACCGTGACAGTAATTTAACCGGGAAAGGGATCATCTTTGAGGCCACCCTGGCGCTTGAGCAAGCAGAGCAGGCAATCATTGCGAAAAAGATGGAGGAGCTATCTGCAGAACGCCGCAAGCGTCATCCAAAATTACCCAGCGCCGGCAGTGTATTTAGAAATTTGCCAGGAAAACCGGCTGGAAAGATTATTGAAGAAGCCGGTGCCAAGGGCTTAAGAACTGGTGGGGCCGAAGTATCAACAGAGCATGCCAATTTTATAGTTAATAACGGAGATGCCACTGCGTCAGATATTTTGAATTTAATTAAAACTGTGCGCCAGCTGGTTAAAGACAAGTTTAACCTTGAACTTCACCCTGAAGTTAGGATTATCGGTGAGGAGATATAAATGATGGGTAGAAAAAACGATCATCTGACCCTGGTAGAAGATAAGAATAATGATCCAATTATGCCTGCCTGGAAGCGATTTTTCTATTTCCTTGGTAAGCTGTTGTTTTTAGCCGGTCTCGCCGCCCTGCTCTGGCATGGTGAAGCTTATTTCCGGGTTTCAAATATCATGATTGAAGGGGCCAATGAATTAGAAACAGATGAAATCTTAAAGGCTGGTGAAATCAGTCCAGGTATGAATATTTTCCTGGTTAAAGAAAGTAACCTGGCCACTAAAATCTCAAAGCAACTGCCAAGTGTTGGTGAAATAGAAGTTAGCCGGGAACTGCCGGATACAGTGGTGATCAAAATAACTGAAAGAGTTCCGGCTGGGTACGTCCTTACCGCTGATGGTTTCTGGATCATCGACAGCCAGGGAGTAATTATGGATTATTCCGAAGAACCCAGGATGGACTATCCTTTTATAACTGGTATTGAAGGTTCTAAGGTAATACCGGGATCTCCCATCGATTGTCCTGCAAGAGTTAAGGCTTTACAGAACTTTTTTGACAGTTGGCCTGGTGAAAGTGGCCTGGAAGTAGAGGCGCTTGATTTGTATGAGAGCCATAACCTCATAATTTATACCAAAGATGGTTTTGAAATCTGGTTTGGGGAAGGTGATGCAATGGAGCAAAAAATACGCCTCGTAAGAGAAAGCCTGCCATATATCGATCCAAGCACAGAAGCCAGGCTTGATGTCAGATGTGAAAAGCGCCTGGTAGTTTCTGGCAGTGCGGTTCTTAAAGAAGAAGGAAAGGAGGTGGATCCGTAGAAAAAAAAAGGTAATTGTGGAAAAGTGTTGAATAGTTTAGTAGTTATTGCACCATGCTTGGAAGGGTAAGGGGGTTTAGATGTGAATCGTAAAAATTATGTTGTGGGAATAGATGTTGGAACAGCTGAGGTAAGGGTTGGGCTCGGCGAACCCCGCCCCGATGGCACTATGAATATTGTTGGATTGGGTCTAAGCCCTTCCGATGGTGTTCGAAAAGGTGTAATTGTTGATCTTGACAAAACCATTGAATCGATTGCTTCAGCAATTGAAGAAGCGGAAAGAATGGCTGGATTAAAAATTCAATCAGCCTATGTTGCATTAAAAGGCTTAAACATCGAACTGATCAATAATCGGGGAGTCGTAGCTGTCACATCCGAAGACCGTGAAATTCGAGGAGAAGATCTGGATAGAGTAATGCAGGCAGCTAGAGTTGTGGCTTTGCCTACTGATCGGGAAATTGTTGATATTATTCCTCGTGAGTTCATAGTTGATGGGTTTGAAGGAATCAAGGATCCGGTTGGCATGCTGGGCGTAAGGCTTGAGGTAGACGCCCAGGTAGTGACAAGCTTAATTACCTCCCTGCATAACCTTTTGCGCTGTGTGAACCGGGCCGGCATAACCATTAATGGGCTTGTGCTGCAAGCCCTGGCCAACGCTGAAGTATCTCTATCTGCTGACGAAAAAGAGCTGGGAGTTTTCTTAGTTGATATTGGAGGCGGAACCACCGAGATTGCCTTTTTTAAAAATGGAAAACTGGAACAGCTTTCGGTTTTACCGATAGGCGGGGATCATATTACTTCCGATTTAGCAGCAGGTTTGAGAATTAATTATCAAAAAGCAGAAGAGCTGAAGAAGAAATATGGAAAGGCCATGAGTTCGATGGCTGAAAGTGAACCTAAAATTGAAATAAAGACTGTAGGCAGCAATGAGCTCAGGCTGGTGTCGGAAAGAGAGCTCAGCAGTTTTATCGAGCCGAGGATACAGGAAATTTTTCAAATTGTCAGAGAAGAAATGATTAAGATGGGTTGGCAGTCCCTGCCACCAGCCGGGATTGTTTTTCGAGGTGGTGTTTCCTCGATGAACGCTATGTTGGAAATGGCTCACCTTGTTTTTGAAAGTGAGCAGGCCCGGATAGCCGATTTTGATGTGGTTGGCATAAAAAACCCAATATATTCCACAGTAGTCGGACTGCTGTATTATGTGCAGCGTCAGCAGCCCAGGATGCATTCTACGGAACGCACCAAGCCTGTCAAAAAGAAAGGCCCAGGTCTCTGGCAAAGAATTAAGGATTGGCTGACAGATATAGTCGACTGAAATAGTTGTTTGAATCTAAAAGCATACCACTTCAGGAGGTGCTTATAATGATCGAGTTTGATAAAGAAATGGAACAGTTTGCTTCAATAAAGGTTGTAGGTATTGGTGGAGGAGGAACTAATGCCGTTAACCGGATGATTGCTGCCGGTTTGCAAGGCGTTGATTTTTGTGCAGTAAATACTGATGCACAGGCCCTGTATTTGGCTAATGCCGGAACCAAGCTGCAAATTGGTGAACAACTTACCAAGGGCCTTGGAGCTGGAGCCAACCCTGAAATAGGGCGAAAAGCTGCTGAGGAAAGCTCTGATGCTATAGAAAGTATGCTAAAAGGTGCTGATATGGTTTTTATTACTGCTGGAATGGGTGGAGGAACCGGAACTGGCTCTGCACCGGTTGTTGCTGAGATAGCCCAAAAATTGGGCCCCCTTACAGTTGGGGTAGTGACAAAACCATTTACCTTTGAAGGTAAAAAGCGCAAGCAGCAAGCTGAAGAAGGTATTGCCTGCTTGAGAGATAAAGTAGATACCTTAATTACCATTCCCAATGATCGTCTGTTACAGGTAGTGGAAAAGAAAACCCCGATTTTAGAAGCTTTCCGGATAGCCGATGATGTTCTCAGGCAAGGAGTACAGGGTATATCCGATTTAATCGCCATACCAGGCTTAATTAACCTCGATTTTGCAGACGTTCGGACTATAATGGCTGAAACCGGACCTGCGCTGATGGGCGTTGGTCAAGGCAGCGGTGAAAACCGGACCGTGGAAGCATCTAAAGCGGCTACCAGCAGTCCCCTGTTGGAAACTTCTATTGAAGGGGCCAGGGGTGTTTTGATTAATGTTACCGGAGGCCCCGATTTGGGCCTTTATGAAGTACATGAAGCTGCTGAAATAGTGGCCAACCATGCTGATCCTGATGCTAATATTATTTTTGGCGCAGTTATTGACGAAAACTTCCAGGATCATGTGCGTGTTACTGTCATTGCAACCGGGTTTAGTGCTCCCCAGAAAAAGCAGGAGCAAGGATTCAGGCCCACCCTGGCGGCAGTCGGGAAAAGTGCCTATGCCAGAGGTGAAAACTTAGATGCACCGGCCTGGTCACGCTGGCAGCGACACCAGGAACAACAAGATAAGATCGTCAACGAGTAGGAAATGGTTTTTAAAAACCTAAGTTTAGGCGGTTTTTACAATCCGGCTCTCAAGGTTAAGCTGAGGGCCGGATTTGCTATCATATTAAAGAGTACAGAAAAGGCCCCTTCCTCAAAGCTTCTGGTTTCTGGGGATGGTGAGCACTGGATTCTATCAATAATAACCTTAAAATTGATTTTGCCCTAAAACTGCATTTTGCCAATTCTTGGTGCTGCCTTAAAAAATTAATCCCGGAAAGTTTTAAGTAAAACTCTTTAATTATAAACAAATTGCTGGGCTGCCAGTATTATTGATCCTGTGAAAAGACTTCAAACCTGGTATAACCCTATGCATATAAAAAAGTTAGATTTGCCCTTTACACACAATATATTGTGGTCTATAATAGGTTAAACGCAATATATTGAGAGGGAAGCCTGTTATGAAATGTCCTTATTGCGGTGAATATGATACCCGGGTTTTAGATTCACGCTCTACACAGGATGCATCTGCCATCAGGCGCCGGCGTCAGTGTAACAGTTGTTCAAACCGCTTTACAACCATGGAAAAAATAGAAGAAGAGCCTCTGGTTGTAATTAAAAGGGATGGGCGCCGTGAATTATTTGATGCAGGCAAGATTATTAAAGGACTGCTTTTAGCCGGACGCAAAAGAAATATTCCGCTTTCTTTTTGGGAAGAACTGGTAGAAAACCTGGAACAGGAGTTGCGCAGCAGCTATATTAAGGAGATTGCTGCCGATAAAATCGGTGATCTAATCCTTAAAAAACTGCGCACTATTGATGAAGTTGCCTATGTGCGGTTTGCCTCTGTTTTCCGTAAATTCTCTGATGTAGAAGCTTTTAAATCAGAGTTGGAGGATATGCTTCGTGAAAAAGAAGAACTGAAAAAGCAAGGGAGGTAAAAAAATGAATGATGGATCAGCACCGGTTGCCGTGGAGTCTGGCAATAATAGCGAACAGATATTTAAAGAAATCCGTAAACGTGATGGCCGGGTAGT
>PWMM01000208.1 GCA_003558195.1 Syntrophomonadaceae bacterium | reverse complement strand
CGCCTCGCATTTGATGAATCAATCTGTACTGACTGTAAGATTTGTGTCGATATATGCCCTCACAATGTAATTGTTAAAAAAGATCGAGGCGTAGGTGTATGCGTGCAATGCATGAGCTGTGTTAGCTGGTGCCCCACCAGGGCTTTAACTTCCGAGGAGGTGACAAGTTAAATGGCTTACACCAACAGGATTTTGAGATTTAATTTATCCACTGGAAAAGCGCAGGTTGAAGACCTTAATACTCTTTGGGCCCGTGATTATCTGGGAGGAAAAGGATTGAGTATAAAATATCTTTATGAAGAGCTGCCAATCGGAGTTGATCCTTTGTCGCCAGATAATAAGCTGATTCTAATGACTGGGCCTTTAACCGGAACTAATGCTCCCAATTCCGGGAAATTGGCCATTGCCTCAAAATCACCAGCAACCGGAACCGTTCTTGACTGCTCTATAGGTGGCGCTATTGCCGCAGAAATTAAATATGCCGGCTATGATGGGATCATTATTGAAGGCAAAGCCAATGTACCAGTATACCTAAATATAGAAGACAATAAAATTGAATTGCGCAATGCCAATTATCTTTGGGGCAAAGGAGCCCATGAAACCGAATATTCACTTAAAGAAAAAGATAAGGATACCAAAGTTCTGGTTATTGGACCGGCCGGAGAAAACCTATCGAAAATGGCCTGCATTAATTCCGAGTTATACCGGCAAGCTGGCCGAGGTGGAATTGGTGCCGTTATGGGCAGTAAAAATTTAAAAGCAATTTCAGTAAAAGGATCAGGGGGAGTAAATGTTCCTGAGATTCGCAAATTTACAGTAGCTATGAACAAAATGCGCCGTGAAAAAACCATGAGTGATGATAACATGTGGACTTATAGCGATGGCACCCCCATGATCGTGGAACTTACTCAAACAACTGGAACATTGCCCACCCGCAATTTCCAAGATGGATCCTTTGAAGGTTATAAAGCAATCGACACTGAAGCAGTTAAAAAAGCGCTTAAGTATAAAAAAGCCTGCTTTGCCTGTCCTCTTGGTTGCGGTAATTATGTTAAAGCAGGTAAAAGTGTAGTAGAAGGCCCAGAGTATGAAACGTTGGCACTATGCGGCTCAAATTGCGGCATTGCTGATTTAGAAGCGGTTGTAGAATTTAACCGGCTTTGTGACGATTACGGGATTGATACAATTTCTGCCGGTAATGTAACAGCCTTTGCCATGGAACTTACGGAAAAGGGCATCCAGGATTTTGGCTTAAAGTTTGGAGAGATCGAAGGATATCTTAAAATTCCGGCCAAAATCGCCAGGCTTGAAGGTGACGGAGCGGAACTGTCAAAAGGAGTACGTTATCTTGCCCATAAATATGGCGGCAATGAATTTGCCATGCAGGTTAAAGGACTGGAATTTCCTGGTTACGAGCCCCGCGGCTCCTGGGGAATGGGGCTGGCTTACGCCACCTCTGATCGCGGCGCCTGCCACATGAGGGCATGGCCTATAGCCGTTGAAGCATTTGATGATAGCGGAGATCCTTACACAATTGAAGGCAAGGCAGAAATGGTTAAAGATATGCAGGATGCCAACTCTGCAAAGTTCTCTGCTATTTTCTGTGACTTCTGGGACAATGACGGGGAAACCCAGGCCGAAATACTAAGCGCAGCTCTTGGCTGCAAAATGGATGCCGACGATCTAAAAATAATCGGGGAACGAGTAACTAACCTGGCCCGGTTATTCAATGAAAGAGAAGGATTTACAGCAAAAGATGATTCATTGCCACAGCGAATTTTTAAAGATCCGCTCTCAAGTGGACCTGCAGCCGGCAAAGTGCTTCCTCGTGAAGATTATGAAAGAATGCTGCAAGAGTATTACCGCATCAGAGGCTGGGACGAGGAAGGCCGGATTAGTGAATCTAAAAAACAGGAATTAAACCTGTAGCAGCTAAGCTATTCGATAGTAATGTTTTAAACAAACCAGAACAAGGGGTTGATCATTTTAAGCTATCAACCCCTTGCCTGTTTGTATTACTATAAAGCATAACCGGATAGGTAATAATTTGCTCCTTTAAAACTATTTTTGATGCATCTTAACAACTAATCACATAATCAAAGGGTTAACTGTATCTAGTAATGTTTTAATTTTTTTTCTCTTTACTTATCTGATATTTGAAATATCTATTTATTGAGACAAAAATATAGTATAATCTTCTCAAAATCGTAATACATTAATAAAATAATAAGCTCGAAAGGGTGAAGATTATGGCAAATTAGCGTCAGTTACTTCACTAGATGCAACAAAAAGTTAACTCAAAAGAGGAGGAATACAGCAGTGATGAAACTTAACAGACGGTTGATTGTTTTGGGGTTGATTGTTGTACTTTTATTGGTATTAACATTTTCCGGATGCGCAGGTGTTGCAGATCTAGATGACGATCTCGCTGCTCCAGGAGATGACTTAGACGCAAAAGAGACTGAATATATTTTTAAATTACAGCACTCCTGGGGAGCTGCCGAAAACCACTTTTTTGAGCATTACGCCCAAATTGTTAACAAAATGAGTGGCGGAAGAATTGAAATTGAAGTCTACTCCGACGGTGAATTAGTAGATTATACAGAAATACCTGATGCAGTAGCCTCAGGAATAGTAGACATGGGCCACACACATCCTCAATATCATTTAGATGTACTCGAAGAAGGGTTTATAGAATATACACCTTTTTTGTGGAGCAACACAGATGAAATCATGGCAGCATACTGGCATTACGGTATTGGAGACTTGCTAGGCGAAGCTATAGAAGAAACATTTGGCGTGGTGGTATTGGACTTTCAGATTGATGACCTGGGTGCCTTACTGTTCAGCTACCCAGTGGAGAGTATAGAAGACATGTCTGGAATGACAATAAACATTGAACCACCCATGGCAGATATCTTAAGGAAAGAAGCAGATGTATCAGCAGTCTATTACGAGGCTGAGGACCTCTGGTATAACATGAACATGGGAATCCTCGATGGGCTTGAATACGGCGGAGCAAAAGCGATGGTAGATATGGACCTACATTCTGCGGCAGTTAGTGGTGGCGAGTCAGGTCGTGGCTCTTTTGTTCAACCGTACTTCATAACCGCTTTTACACCCTTTTACTGCATAAATGAGGATACATGGAATGCGCTACCCGGTGATCTACAATCTATCCTTTATGAAGCAGTTCATGCCAATACTTTATGGGTGAGAAGCTACTATAGTTATCATGAAGCTGATTCTAAACGGATTATGGAAGAAGCCGGGATTGATATTGTTACTATGCCTGATGAAGATGTAGAACTATTATTCCGAGATGCGCTAGAATGGTTGGAGAACGAGTATGCTCCCCAATCTCCTCGGTGCCAGGAAATTTATAACACAGTAATAAAAGTACTTGAAGATTTTGGTCGAATTTAAAAGATGGGATTATGGGGGTAAGGATAATCCTTACCCCCGGTTCCCATTGATAGATTAGAATTATGTACCCTTGAGAGATGAAGCAAATGAAATTTAATAGAATAAGCCTTGTGTTTGGAGCATAAACCTGCTATACCTGGGGGACAATTTCACCATATTTCTTTCGACCTTTGTTTAGCTATGAGTAAACGAACCGTTCTCATGGCAGCGCTAAAACTTATATATCTTTATACTATAGCTCATCTTTAGGAGGTAGAAATATAGATGGCAGCTGAAAATAGTGGGGAAGCTATCAGCAAGCTGGCTTACTTTCTTCGAAGGTTGGATAAAATACATGAATACACAGCTCAAATTATCGCTTGGCTTAACCTGGTTATGGTAGGGCTTTTAATTTATCACGTAGTAATGAGATATTTTTTTGGAGCTCCTTCTCCGTGGGCTATGCCATTAACTGGTAAATTATTTGTATTCTACTGGATGCTGGTCGGTGGATATGTTCTACTGCAGGATGAACACGTTCGCCTGGATATTCTCTACCAGCGCCTGTCTCCCAGGAAAAAGGCCATATTAAACTCAGTAACTTACTCGCTTTTCTTCTTCTATTGTGGCTTAATACTGATTTACGGATGGGACTGGTTTCTTTTAAGCTTTATAAGGGAAGCGCGTTACAGTGGCTTGTGGAGACCTCTTGTCTGGCCTTTTAGGTTGGTAGTACCTGTATCTTTCAGCCTTATTATTCTGGCAGGGTTTTCCGACTTAGTGCGTAACCTACACTTGGCCATCACAGGGAGGGAATTGAAATGAACATAATAGAAATATCAATCCTCCTTTTTGGTGGCATGCTTTTAATATTATTAACCGGCTTACCGATAACCTTCACCCTGGGCGGCTGGTGCATGGTAGTTGGTCTGTTATTATATGGTCCCAGAGTATTTCCACTGGCCCTTTATGGGACTGACAGCATCATGGGATATGAATCCTTAATGTGTGTTCCCATGTTTGTTTTTATGGGTATGATGTTATACTACTCCCATATAGCTGATGATGTATATGACACCTTTCACAAATGGTTGGCACCGGTTCCAGGAGGACTGGCCTGCGCTACAGTTGGTACCAGCACTTTGATCGCTGCTATCGAAGGTTCTGAAACTACTGCCACCTTGTGCATGGGAACTATAGCCTTACCTTTAATGCGCAAGAGAGGATATTCCAAAACCCTGATAACAGGGTGCATCCAGGCTGGGGCAGCTCTGGGCTTTTTGATCCCACCAAGCATAATTGCCATTCTTTATGCCATAATCGCCAGGGAATCAATCGGCAGATTATTTGCAGGCGGGGTTGTGCCAGGCCTCTTGCTTTTTGTTTTGTTTGTAATTTATATAATAATAAGGAGCAAGCTTCAACCCCACATAGCTCCTCCTGTACCCAAGGAAGAGAGACCCAGCATGCAGGAAAAAATAAAATCTCTAAGCCACTTGATTATGCCTGCTGCTATTATTATTGCGGTTATGGGAACAATTTTGCTCAGGATAGTTACTCCGGTCGAAGCTTCTGCAATCGGGGCTTCAGCCAGTATCCTTGCGGTCATGACTAAACGACGGCTTTCAAGGCAGGTTATCACTGAAGCTTTGATGACCACCTTAAAACTAACCAGCATGGTCATGTGGATATTCATGTCAGCTCTTACCTTTGGTAGACTTTATAACCTTCTGGGAGCCAAGCAAATAATAGAAGCAGTTGTTCTTGGTTTGCCCCTTGAACCACTAGGTATAATATTATTAATACAGCTGAGTTTCTTCGTTTTGGGAACATGTCTAGACGATACTGCTATCCTGTTCATCACAATGCCTATCTATATACCAATAATTCAAGAACTTGGTTTCGACCCGGTATGGTTTGGTGTTCTTTATCTTGTCAATATGCAGATGGCCTACCTCACACCACCTTTCGGGTACTGCCTGTTCCTGATGAGATCTGTGGCACCGCCTGACATAACAATGGGTGATATTTATCGCTCTATTATTCCCTTCTTGATCATTCAAGGAATCGGGCTTTTGATAATCATGTTTTATCCTCAAATAGTGCTATGGTTACCCAACCTTTTATTTGATTAAGACGTTAAAAACAAAATTTACCAAACCCTTTAGCTTTTATTGGAAATTTTACAATAATAACTGATAATCAGGTAGAATCAAGATGGGAAGCACCGGTTTTTTAGGCCGCTTTGATCTGGTATAATGAAGCGAGCTTGCCAGATTTAATTAATAGGTCCATTTACAAGGAGCGGTTCAATTTAAAGGAGATTCGGAAATGAAAGTTTATTTGGTATTAAGAGGGCCATTAAAGAAGTACGGGAGAACTGAACAGATTAATTCACTAGACTTAGAACAAAATAAAACCACCGCAAAAGATGCCCTGGAACAGCTTAATATTCCTTTATCCGCCGTTTCTTTTGTTTTAATTAATGGTGAAAAAAAAGGGCTAAAAACAGTCCTGCAGGAAGGCGACGAGATCACAGTTAACCCAAAAGTCGCCGGAGGATAAGACAAAATAATTAATAAGGAGAGTTTAACTTGAAAGTAATTGTTTTAGGTGGCAGCGGAGCACAGGGGAAAGCGGTTGCCTTTGACCTGGCCCAAAACGAAAATGTTGAACAGATTGTTTTAGCAGACTTAAACAAAAGCGCACTTGACCATGTAGCCGGGTGGATTAATTCACCAAAGTGCAAAACAACTGTGGTAGACTGCAGCAAAGAGCATGAAGTAACTCAATTGATTGAAAGTGAAAATGCCGGAGCCATAGTCTGTTCTGTCCCCTGGCAAATAACTCTGCCACCTTTGAATGCCGCAATAAAATGTGGTGTTAATTTTGTAGATTTTGGGCTCTACCACAATAAAGAATTTGATAATAAATTTGAAGAATATGATAAAAAAGCAAAAAAAGCTGGAACTGTAATTATTCCAAGCTGTGGATTAGCACCCGGAATCACCAATATGCTGGCTGCTTATGGAGTAAGCAAATTGGACTCTGCCCATACAGTTGAAGTATTTGACGGAGGCAATCCGGAAAAACCCGAACCACCTCTTTTTTATAAAACTGTATGGAGTATTGAAGGGGTATGGGCTCAATTTACCGGCTCTTGCTGGATTATAAAAGATGGCATTCCGACTACTATTGAAGCTGTAAGCGGTTTAGAAAAACTTGAATTTGAAGGTTTAGGAAATTTTGAGGTTGCTTATACCGAATGCCTGGGAACAATGCTTCATGCTTATAAACACCCGGTGATGAAAGGAGTTAAGAATGCTTTTGGCAAAACCATTCGCTGGCCAGGGCATTATGAAAAAATAAAGACCCTGAAGGAATGTGGTTTTCTTGATGATGAACCAATTACCTGTAACGGCGGCAAAATATCACCCCGTAAATTCTTAACTGCCCTGCTGGAACCGTTATTAAGAATGGAAGCTGAACAGCGAGATATGACCCTGGTAAGAGTTAATTCTTGTGGCTTTTTAAATGGTGAAGAAACTACCTATTCATTTGAGCTAATTGATTACAAAGACCTGGAGACTGGGTTATTAAGCATGGCAAGGACTACAGGATTTACCGGTTCCATTTTAGTTGACCTGATTGGCAAGAAAAAAATCAAAGAACCTGGTATTATAATGCCTGAACAAATCGGAGGCGACTCTACATTGTTCAAACTAATGATTGAAGAATACAGAAAAAGAAACATTCTTATAAAAGAATTGTAATTATTTAGTATATCTATAACCAGGTTCGATTGTTAATTCGTTTTTGGGTATGCCAGGGCCTTTATCTTATTTATAGATAATACCACCAGGTTAGTCTTACAAGGCCTGGTGGTCTTTCAAATCGAGCATCTTTCATAACCGTTTAGGAAGGATTATACATTTATAAATTAAACCGGCCCATCCAGTTTTGAGCAAAAATGATGAGCTTATACCGCCTGGTTAACCACTTAAGCCAGGCGCACTAGAAAGAAAGGGCTACCGGTAATAGACCGGTAACCCTTTCTTTATTTATCACTTCAGCTTGTTATTACAGAACAATTAATAAAATACTTAAATAGACATTCTTAGCTTAACAGGCTTAATTAGCAATTTAAAATATCTTTATCTCATTCTCATCATATCAGGCAACCAGGTGACCAGCTGTGGGAAAAACATTATTAACAGCAACCCGAGAGCCTGGATAATAACAAAAGGCACTATCGAACGATAGATATCGCCCATTGATATTTCTTTAGGCACAATCCCTTTCAAATAAAACAGGTTAAACCCATATGGAGGGGTTAAGTAAGCCATTTGCTTGTTGAGAATAAAGGATACCCCGAACCAGATAGGATGAAAACCAAGGGCTACTGCAATCGGGGCAAAAATAGGTGCGGCAAGCATAACAACTGCATAATCATCCATAATCATACCTGCAAGGAAAAGGAAAAGGTGCATTGCTAACATAATTAGCCATTTGTTAACTGCCAGATCATCAACCAGTCCAACAACCAGGTCTCTTCCGCCAAGTGCAATATAGGTGGCATTAAAAGCACTGGCTGCGGCTACAATCCACATCACCATACAGGTAATACCTAGAGTGCTTCTAATGGTGTGGTTAACCAGATCCCAGTTAAACCTCCTGTTGACAGCAGCACAGACAAAGGAACCAAAAGCACCTACTCCCGCTGCTTCGGAGGGAGTTGCAATACCCATGTAAATCGAACCCAGGACTGTAAAGATTAGAATTGCTGGGAGTATAAGATATTTTAAAGAGGCAATTCTTTCTTTCATGTCAACTCTTTCTTCAACTGGAATTGGCGGTCCCAGGCTGGGATTGCGTCGACAGGCAATATAAATATACCCGATGTGCATCGCCGCTATGACCAGGCCGGGAACAATACCACCAAAAAACATCTGACCCACGGACTGCTTGGTGATAGAAGCATAAATAATCATAATCACACTCGGAGGAATTACAATTCCCAGCACTCCTCCGGCGGCAACTGATCCTGTTGCAAGAAATTTGCTGTAATTTCTTTTTAACATGGAAGGGATGGCTATTAAGCCCATTGAAACTGTAGCCGCTCCACTAACACCAGACATTGCAGCAAAAATAGTGCTGATCATTACGGTTCCCATTGCCAGACCACCGGCAAGAAAACTGGTCCACCGGTAAATAGCTTCATACAAGGCGTCCGCGATACCTGATCTTTCTAAAACACTGGCCATCAATAAAAAAAGCGGCAGCGCCAGTAGAGTTGGGCTTACCTGTCTGAAAACTACCAGGGGTATGTTTGCCAGACCCTGCGGCCCCCATAAAAAATAAGTAAAAACAACAGTTATTGCTCCTAATGCTAACGCAACCGGTACTTTAAGAGCTAAAAGTATTAGCAAAGAGGCAAAAAGAAGTAAAGTTATGGTTTCAATCGACACTGTCATTAGCCCCCCTAGTCTTAAAGTAGTTTGCAAATTCTTCAAAATACTGTTTTGTAAACTGCAAGATCATTAACAAGGCCGCCAGGGGCATCATCATTTTTAAATGGTAGATGGGAGGGCCGAAAGCAGTAGTTGAATGTTCCCTGATCAAGAAAGATCGCAGTGCATAATCATAGCTTGTCCATAATAAAACTCCCAGGAATATAAGCATGCAAAGAAAAGCAATAATATCTGAAACAAGTTTCATAAATGGTGGAAACTTATCATAAAAAACATCCACACTAATTATCTGGCGTTTATAAATATGGTAGCCTGCGCCCAGAAAAACCATGATGGCAAACATCTGCATGTTCATATCCCATACCCAGAGGGTAGGACGTCTGAAAAAATACCTCATGACCACTTCCAAGATCATAAATACAGTTACTATCAATACGGCATAGCAAGCAATGTTACCCAGCCAGTCGTTAACAAAATCAATTCCTCGTCCAATTAACTTCATCTACAAGCCTCCTTTTGGAAGAAAGCTACTCAATCAATAAGATTTAAGGGGACATATATT
>PWMM01000091.1 GCA_003558195.1 Syntrophomonadaceae bacterium | reverse complement strand
TGATCGAAGTTGTTCCTGGTAGCCCTGCTGATCAAGCTGGACTGGCTCCGGGAGATATCATTGTTGCAATCGATGAGAATAAGATAGCCTTTTTAGCTCAATTATTTGATATTATGCTTTATTATTACCCTGGTGATACTGTTATGATAACATTTTACCGGGCTGGCGAAGAAAAACAAGCCCAGTTAACCTTTGATGAACGACCTGATGACTTATTTGAAGAACCGTTTGTTCCCGAAGATTTCGAAGAGGATGACCTGGAAGATGAAGACTCCATTGAAGAAGATGAAGACGAAGATGATCTAAGTGAATAGTATGGGGGTCGATCTTTGCGCCTGTTATTTGTATTTATAGATGGAGTGGGTCTCGGAGAAGATGTGGACAGTAATCCTTTTGTCTATACCAGTACCCCTGGATTATCGAGGCTCCTAAGTGGCCATAAACTTATTAGCTCGACAGTTAATTACCAGGATTCTAAAACTTCTTTACTGGCGCTGGATGCTACTCTGGGTATCCCCGGGTTACCTCAAAGTGCAACCGGACAAGCGACGATTTTTACAGGTGAAAACGCTGCTGCTTTCCTTGGCCAACATCTTCGGGGGTTCCCAAATCAATTGCTTAGGGGCCTCATTGCAGCGAAAACAGTATATAAGAGCTTAAGAAAAGAAGGATACAGGGTGGCTTTTGCTAATGCTTACAGGCCCAAGTTTTTTGAGTGGTTAGATAGAGGTCTGCCGGGAAGTTTCTATTCTTGTTCGACTTTAGCGGCTTTTTATGGCGGGCTTTCCTTTTATAACCTTTCTGATATTATTGACCGTAAAGCTTTGTATATGGATATAACCAATGAAACGCTACAGCCTCACTGTGATAAAGTGCCTGTACTCACTCCCGATGAAGGGGCAGCTCAGCTGATTAATATTCATAAAGAGTTTGATTTTTGTTTGTTTGAATTTTTTTTAAGTGACATCATTGGCCACATGGCAGATTACACAGAGGCAGGAAATATAGTTAAAATACTGGATTCTTTCCTCAGTGGCCTGGCAGAAAGGATTAATATTGATGAAGAAATGCTAATTATAACCAGCGATCACGGCAACATGGAAGATATTACCGGTCGGGAACACACCTTAAATAAGGTACCCCTTTTAATTGTTGGTGAACAAGGCTTGCGCCGACAGATATCTGGAAACCTAAACAGCCTGTGTGATCTGGTACCTGCGATTAAAGACATTTTAGCAGCCAATGCTAGAAATGAGAATTCAGAAATGTAGCCCAAAGGTTAATAGTCTGCTTGCATTAAGCTAGACCCGCATGTATAAAGGAGCTTATGATATGAAAATAAAGGCAGTAACGGTAGGGATGTTTGCAACTAACTGCTATCTTGTCTACTGCCCAAAAACTGCTGAGGGCATAATTGTGGACCCGGGAGCAAATGGTAAGTTGATAGCTTCTTGCATAAAGGAATTGAAAATTAAATTAAAGTATCTCATCAATACACATGGGCATATTGATCATATTGGTGCGAATAGAAAAATTAAAGAAGATTTTAAGGTTCCTATTTTGCTTTCAGAAAATGATTTACAACTATATCATAACCCTGGCTATGGCCTTTCATTTGTCCTAAAGAAACAACCAGCCCCTGATTGGTTTGTTAACGAAGGAGATGAACTTAGGTTTGGAGAGTGCTCACTAACTATTGTTACCACTCCCGGACACACTCCGGGAGGGGTAAGCCTGATCGGAAATAATGAGCTGTTTTGTGGTGATACACTATTTGCAGGTTCGATTGGCAGGACAGACCTTCCAGGGGGTTCATACCCAACCTTGATTAAAAGTATTAAAGAAAGGTTAATGACCCTGCCTGGCCATTTAAATGTTTACCCGGGCCATGGCCCTGCTACTACTATATCTGAGGAAGCAGAGTCTAATGTTTTTATTACATAAAAATAAATTAAAGTGTATTGTCAAATATTTTTTTGTTAAGCAGGAATATTAATGAAAACAGAGAATATGGTTTAGAACTAAGTAAAGCAAAGTAATCACTTCTGAAAGCTGGCAGTCTTGCCTGGTCAAGTGAGTTAAAGTCAAAAAATGCCCCCTCATAAAGGAATTAAAGATTTTACCCGAAATTAAAATGCTTTCATTGTGACTATAGTTAGATTTTATAGCTTTGAATTAAAAGGCGCTGGAACAATTAGTAAGCTTAGGATAACTTATTGTAAATATTTCCCTGAAGAATATTATAGGACTGTAATTTAATTAATGATTATTATTAAAAAATTTAGGTGCGTTTTAAGTGCAATGGTTTAGATTAGTTTTAATTGTTTATAATTAGCCTTATATTATTAAATCTTAGCTTATTTTATTGACTAATAAAGCGAATGTGACAATTTATGTTTTTAAGGAATGTTTATCTAGGTTTATTACCGGCGACCTAAAAATTGAATAGCTAATAATTAAAGGTGGTGTCTAGTTTTGGATACAAAAAAATTACAATCGATGAACTTGCAAGAGCTTCACCGATTGGCTAAAGAGCATGAGATTAAAGGGCAATCTACAATGCGTAAACAGCAGCTTGTCGACTCTCTAACCAAGCTGTTCTCTGAAAATGGCGAAGAGACTACTGCTTCAGGTATGCTTGAAATCATGCCCGATGGCTTTGGCTTTTTAAGACGAAAAAAATACCATTTTTCAGAAGATGATATTTATATTTCTGCATCTCAAATCCGTCGCTTTAATATGAGAACGGGAGATATTATATCTGGACGGATTAGGCCTCCTAAAGATAATGAACGCTACTATGCTTTGCTACAGGTGGAAGAGATTAACAACGAAGATCCTGAGAACCTTTCCCGTCGTCCTCCCTTTTCTTCATTAGTTCCTATCCATCCTGATGAAGTTATAAAAATGGAAACTAAACCGAATATTTTATCTACTCGCATTATTGATTTGCTTATTCCGATTGGTAAAGGCCAAAGGGGTTTAATTGTATCTCCGCCAAAAGCTGGTAAAACAATGCTTTTAAAGCAACTTGCCAATAGTATTTCGCACAACCATCCGGAAATAAAATTGATTATTCTTCTGATCGATGAGCGTCCAGAAGAGGTTACAGATATGGAGCGTAGCGTCAATGCTGATGTAGTGAGCTCTACTTTTGATCAAAAACCGGAGAATCATATTCGCCTGGCAGAATTGGTTCTTGAGCGTTCACAGCGGCTGGTTGAACAGGGTCAGAATGTAGCCGTTTTAATTGACAGCATTACCAGGCTTACTCGAGCTTATAACCTGGTTATCCCTCCCAGTGGCAGGACTCTTTCAGGTGGTATTGACCCCAGTGCTTTTTATAAGCCCAAACGTTTTTTTGGGGCCGCCAGAAATATTGATAAAGGTGGAAGCTTAACTGTTCTGGCTACTGCCATAGTAGATACAGGAAGCAGGATGGATGACGTTGTATATGAAGAATTTAAAGGAACTGGCAACATGGAACTTCATCTTGATCGCCGTATAGCAGATCGCCGGATCTTTCCCGCTATCGATATTTCCAGATCTGGGACCCGGCGGGAAGAACTGTTGTTGGATGAGCATAAAATTGAACTAATGTGGGCCTTACGTAGGGCTATGGGCAGCAGCACCAGTATTGAATTTTTAGAAAAACTAATGGACCGTCTCAGAAAAACTGACTCAAATGAGGAGTTTCTTAGCAACATGCATACAATGTAGGACAAATGTCCAATAAACATGCAGGACCACTTCAAGCTAAATATTAACACCAATTTAAAAGCAAGTGGTTCTATTGGTTATTAATTGAGAAACGGCAGGCATTAATCGAGAAAGGTCTATTTAAGTTCGGTTATGATTATTACTGGGATAGGCAGGATCCGCAAAGATAATTTTAAGCATGTAGCCTTTGCCTGTTACGAAATTGCCCTGGTATAAAGCGTAATTATAAATTACTTTAGACCACTGTCTCAGAACTTTGTATTCACTCTGCTCATCAAGCCGCGATATCTTTTGCCCGCATACCAGTTTATGCCACCAGGTTTAAATTGTATTTCTGCCGTAAATATTTAAAGTTTAAGCTTAAGCGAGTGAGAGTAATAAACTCGTTGATCTTCAGCAAATAACTGCTTTAAATGAGGGCTCTACTTTAATAAAACCTGTAGTTAAAGGGCATTGCTTATGCAGATATTTTATGAATTCTGCTTGTAAAGCAAAGAAAGCATTTTACTGCAGATTTTGTATCGTCAAGGCTCTTGGTCAAAGCATTGTATTCAAGATCAAGATATAATTGAATGGAGGTTTTTGAATGCTTGAAGAGCAAAAAAGGGCCGGTTTCAGACCCGTCACGCCTGCCATAGTGGAAGAGCTTAAAAGTATTGTTGGAGAACAACATATTCTTTTTGATGATCAAGAAAAGCTAAAAGAGTATTCCCATGACGAAGTGGCGGAAGAAATGTACCACGGTTTGCCAGAAGTGGTGGTTAAGCCGAACAGCACGCAAGAAATAGCGGCAATCATGAAGCTGGCAAACCGGGAATTAATTCCGGTGACCCCCCAGGGTGCTAAAAGCGGCCTTTCAGGGGGAGGAGTGCCCATTATGGGCGGTATCCTTATGTCTTTTGAACGGATGAACCGAATCCTTGAAATTGACAGGACCAACATGATGGCCATTGCGGAGCCGGGGATCATTACCAACGATTTTAGCGCCGCCGTGGAAAAAGAAGGGCTCTTTTTTGCCGGTTATCCCATGAGTCTTTTAACCTGCTATCTGGGCGGTAATGTTGCTAATAATGCTGGAGGTGGAAAGGCAGTTAAATACGGTGTTACCAGTCGTTACATCCTCGGGTTAGAAGTTGTTTTGCCTTCAGGAGAAATTGCCTTCTATGGAGGGAAGCGAGTCAAAGATGTCACCGGCTATAACATGGTTCAGCTGATGGTAGGTTCCGAAGGAACCCTGGGCATTTTCACCAAAATTGTCGTCAAGTTAATTCCCTTACCCAAGGCTAAGACGGATATGATGGTATTATTTAAAGATCTGGATCTAGCTATTGCCATTGTTCCGAAGATCATGACTGAGGTCGGTGTAACTCCGACCGGAATCGAATTTATGGATCGTTTAACCTTGGAAACAAGCTGCAAACATCTTGGCGAAAGCCTGGAGCAGTATAAGAATGCCGGTGCTTTTTTAATTATTGAAGTGGATGGCAACGATGCAGAGCAGGTTCTTAATGACAGCCTTGACATTGGTGATTATTGTATGCAAAATGGTGCTATTGATGCATTTGTAGCCCAAACTCCATCAGACCAGGAAAAGATTTGGAAGCTCCGTCGCAATGCTGCAGAGGCTTTCAAGGCCATCAGTCCTCGCCAGACCCTGGAAGATATTGTGGTTCCCATGAGTGAAATTCCCAGGGTTTTACCTGTCTTAGAAGGCCTTTCCATTAAATATGATGTTTTCATTCCCTGCTACGGTCATGCCGGGGACGGCAATCTGCATGTTACTGTAGTCAAAAATCCCGATCACAGTGAAGAACAGTGGTTGGAAATTTTGCCGAAGATCCTTACCGATTTGTATTCAGAGATTAACAAAATTGGTGGGACCATCAGCGGTGAACACGGGATCGGAAACAAGCGCAAACAATTTTTAACCCTGGTATTGGGCGATAGTGAAATCGAATCGATGAAGAGTATCAAAAGGGCCCTGGATCCTAACAACATTCTAAACCCGGGGAAAATATTCGATCTCTAAGAAGGAAGTGGTTTAATGCAATGCAAGTTGCCTTACGGAGACAGGGAATATCTCCTTGAATATCCCGATGAAAGAGTTAAGGGTGTTTTGGAAGGGCAAGCTATGCAGTGCCCGGTTTCTGAAGAAGCAGAGGTGTACCGGGCTTTAGATCAACCGACAGATTCAGCTCCTCTATCCCAGTTGGTAAAAAAGGGAGAAAAGGCGTGCATTATTATCGGTGATGTTACTCGCCTGTGGGTGAGGCATCATGTGCTTTTGCCACCGATTATCGATCATTTAAACCGGGGCGGCATTGAAGATGAAGATATCTTGATATTATCAGCAACGGGTGACCATCGGGAACACAATTCAGAAGAGCATCGAAAACTAGTCGGCGATGCTATATACCGCCGGATAAAAGTTATGGACCACCGAACCCGGGAAAAAGAAGGTTTAGTCACCTTAGGGAACACATCTTACGGCAACGAAGTAACAGTTAACCGCAACGTAGTGGAAGCTGATCGGGTTATTCTCACCGGGGGGATTGTATATCATTTCTTGGCTGGTTGGGGCGGGGGAAAAAAAGCAATTATACCCGGGGTAGCTGGTTATGATACGATAATGCGCAATCACAACCTGGCTCTCCATCCCAAACCAGGGTGCGGCATTAACCCGGAGGTGCGAGCCGGCAAGGTGGAGGGTAATCCCTGCAGTGATGATATGGTTCAGGGTGCCAGCATGATCGGACCTGATTTCATGGTAAATAGCATAATCAACGAAACAGAGCGCAAAATAGCCCTGGTAGTGGCCGGTAATTATCTAACTGCATTTAGCCGGGGCTGTTGTTATGTGGATCAGCATATGCGTGTGAAAATCGAAGCCCCTGCTCCCCTGGTAATCGCTTCCTGTGGTGGCTATCCCAAGGATATAGATTTCTACCAGACCTATAAAACTATTTACAATGCTAACCTTGCCTTGGAAGAGGGGGGAACTATGATTCTATTGACTGAAAGCCGGGAAGGTATTGGGAACAATGATTTTGCAAATATTTTTATCGATTATGACAACAATAATGATCGTGAAACTTCCCTGCGCCATTGCTTTACTATAGGTGGCTTTATGGGTTACCATTCCGCAATTATTGCCGCGGAAAAACGAGTTTTGGTTTTAACAGATCTTAAGCAAGAAAAGGTTGCTAAAATGGGCATGATTGCGATAAATACCCTTGATGAAGCCCTGGGTATGGTCAAAGAGGCTATTGGTGGTAAATTACCGGACGCATATATAATGCCCCATGGTGGCTCCACCCTTCCCACGCTGCTTTAAACATGCTTAACGAAGATTGATCGCTTCTAATAAATGGCAAAGAGGGTAATCTTAGCCCGTGATATTGAATAATTACTACTTGCTTGCCCAGTGCAAATTAAGACTTACAGTGTGAGGTAAACCCACCTGGATAGAATTAAGAACCATCAACCTGGTTAATTATAATCAGGGGAACCGAACTACTGTAATCTGACGGTAAACATTTTTTTAGGGCGCAGATTGAACTTCCGAACCTTAACGCAAATAGATTTATAAGGGAGCTTTTTAAACTTAAACCTCAAAGGCTAAGCCTTTAATTGGTCAGTTAAGGCAACATGGAGTGAGCGAAAATCTAAAGTGAGTGGTTTCTATTGTCTGTGGCAATCTTTTACTCATCCAAAATGCAACACGGTAAATTAAAGCTTTTATAGATTCAAAGGAGGAAATATAAATGGCTGCAGGATTATTGGCATTAATAGCCTCGCTACCTATTGTCCTGGTTATTGTTCTGATGGCCGGTTTTATGTGGCCGGCAAAAAAAGCAATGCCTTTGGCCTGGGGTTTGGCTGTAATCCTCGGTCTGTTAGTTTGGCAGGTAGACATAGTAAGAATTATTGCCGCTACTCTGGAAGGTGCTCTTTCAGCCATTGATATCCTGGTGATTGTTTTCGGGGCGATACTATTATTGAACACTTTGCGCAACAGCGGGGCATTTGATGTGATTAACAAAGGTTTTGATGGAATCACCCCAGACCGTCGCATCCAGGTTCTGATTATTGGTTGGATGTTTGTTTCATTTATTGAAGGGGCAGCTGGTTTTGGTACCCCTGCAGCCCTGGCTGCGCCCCTTTTAATGGGCCTTGGGTTTCCCCCGGTGGCTGCGGTGATGTGCGCCTTGATTTTCAACTCCACATCGGTAACCTTTGGAGCAGTGGGCACACCGATCATCGTTGGCACAGAAGCAGCTATTTCCGGAATGCTTCCCGAAGGAATGGTTATGCAGGATTTCCTGCTAGAAGTGGGTTACTGGTCGGCTCTGCACCATTCAATCGTAGGGACATTTCTACCGGTACTGGTTGTGGCTATGCTGACTCGGTTTTACGGGAAAAATCAATCTTATGCAGAAGGTATAAAAGTGGCACCTTTTGCAATTTTTGCCGGTCTTTCTTTTACTGTCCCTTATTTTTTGATGGGTGCTTTTGTCGGTCCTGAATTACCCTCGGTAGTCGGAGCCTTAATCGGTTTATTTATCGTGATTATTGCTGCCAGGAAAGATTTTCTAATGCCCAAAGAAATCTGGGATTTTCCCCCGGTAAATAAGTGGCCAGAAGACTGGGGCAAACCGCTGAAATTGGAAGAAGACATAGACAAAGAACTGCCTATGTCCATAATGATGGCCTGGATACCTTACGTACTGGTAGCGATGATCTTAATTATTACCCGCCTAAATTTGTTTGGTCTGGATATGATCCTCCAGGCGGTGGTGATAGAATGGAATCAAATCCTGGGGCAGGAGGGGGTATCCTGGAATATTAGGCCTTTTTGGCTTCCCGGCACGGTGCCGTTTATCTTAATTGCCCTGGTAACCTTCTTCTTGCATCGGATGCCTGGTCATAAGGTAAGCCAGGCGTTCAAAACAACAGTGAAACAGATTGGACCAGCAGCCATTGCACTCTTTTTTGCCCTGGCTATGGTCAGGGTCCTGGTGCAAACCGGTGTAAATGAAGCAAATTATCCCAGTATGCTCATAGCCCTTTCCAGGGCGGTTGCCACCGGTGTAGGTCTGGCCTGGCCGTTGGTCTCACCCTTTGTTGGGGCCCTGGGAGCATTTGTTTCCGGGTCAAATACAGTGGCGAACATCTTATTTGGCGGTTTTCAGCTAAACGTGGCAGAAGGCTTAGGTATATCTCAGACGGTTACTTTAGCTCTCCAGGCTGTAGGCGGTGCCACCGGCAATATGATTGCTGTTCATAATGTAGTTGCTGCCTGTGCTGTCTGTGGTATCGTCGGCAAAGAAGGATTTGTAATCAGACGCAACCTGCCGGCTTCTATAATTTACACCTTTTTGGTGGGCCTGTTGGGCCTTTTAGTTATTCATGTATTCGAGGCAGGTGCTTTTTAGAGAGACTTGTCCGGTTTAAGTTTAATTGAAAAACCTGGTTTTTGTACTAAAACCGGCTGGATCTAATGAAGTGGAAATATTTGTATCTGTTTTGCTCCCTTTTCTTTTCATTCCTAGCCGTTTCCCCTATTTTTACCCGAATAATGTTGTTGCAGAATAAAAGTTGATATGCTATGATTTTAAGTCGAGGAAAGTATTAAGGAGGATGAAGTTTATGAAGCCAAATATTCACCCTGAATATCATAAAGCCCAGGTGAGCTGTGCTTGTGGAGAAACCTTTGAGGT
>PWMM01000287.1 GCA_003558195.1 Syntrophomonadaceae bacterium | reverse complement strand
TTGCGTAATAAACATATAGATCGTATCAATGCAAAAACCTGCCATCCTTCTGCTGGTGTAATTTTTCTTGATCTTTTAAGCAACCTGGAGCGAGTAGCTGATCATGCTAAAAATATTGCTGAACTTGTTTTCGAAGAACAATAAATTAATGATCTGAAAGTAGGAAATTATTAATGCCCCTTTCTGTAAAAGGGACTTTATTGCTAAACGAAGATCCCCGTTCTGTAAAGAAAGCTGCGAAAATCATTAAAAATGGTGGATTGGTAGCATTTCCAACGGAGACCGTTTATGGTCTGGGAGCGGCAGCTAACGATGCAGCTGCTGTTGCCCGGATCTACAAAGCTAAAGGCAGACCGGCAGATAACCCACTGATTATCCATCTTTCTGATTTTGATCAACTTAAAATGGTAGCCCGTGATATACCGGATAAGGCTTTTCACTTGGCAAATTGTTTTTGGCCGGGTCCCTTGAGTCTTGTTCTGTTTCGGGCTGAAAAAATACCAGCCCTGGTTTCTGCCGGCCTTGCTTCTATTGCTGTGCGAATGCCGGATCACCGGATAGCCCTGGAATTAATTCGATTATCCGGTTTTCCGATTGCAGCCCCCAGCGCTAATCGCTCAGGTCGCCCCAGCCCGACAAGTTACCGACATGTTATAGAAGATTTAAACGGCCGGATTGATGCAGTGATAAAAAGTAATACCTGTACAGTTGGTGTTGAATCTACTGTTCTTGATCTAACCAGGGATAAGCCTGTTATTTTAAGGCCTGGAGGTGTATCCAAAGAAAACTTGGAATTAGCTTTGGGTGAGACTGTCTTCATCTCCGGATTAAGTAAAAAAGATGCTACACCTCGATCCCCTGGAATGAAGTATCGTCATTACTCTCCTGACGCAAGACTAATTTTAGTTACAGGCTCTCAATCAAGAAGATATAATGTTATTAAAGCCCTGGCAAACCGTTATCTGAAGTTGGGTTTAAAGGTAGGTTATTTGAATTTTAAATTGGAAAGTAGCTTAAATTCAAGAATCAGTCCGGAGCAGATGGCATCGACTTTATATAGTTCCATGCGACGAATGGATCAGCAGGGCATAGATATAATCCTGGCGGAAGAAATTAGCCCTGAAGGCCTTGGCCTTGCGGTAATGAACCGTTTAAAAAAAGCCGCAACCAGAATCTTGCATGCAGGCTAATTATTATTCAAGAGATTGCTAAAAGGAGGGATTGTAGTGTTGAAAATACTCTTTATTTGTACCGGGAATACCTGTCGTAGCCCGATGGCCGAAGCTTTGTTCAACCACGATCCCATTCATGAGAAGCTGCCTTTTAAAATATCTGCTTCATCTGCAGGTTTATTTGCAGTAGAAGGTGAAAAAGCATCGATCCATTCTCGCCGTTTAATGAGAGAGGAAGGCATTGAAGACTTAGAATATCATAATGCCAAACTAATCAATAAGCATTTAGTTGATGATTCGGATCTGATCCTGGCTATGACCAGAGAACATTGCAAACAGCTGCTTAACCGGTTCCCTGAATTAAAAGGAAAAAGTTACACCTTGAAAGAATACGCTGCCAGCGCTTATCATGATCCTGATATAAAAGACCCGCTTGGGGGCGACTTAAAAAAATATCGTCAAGTTTTAGAGGAAATTAAAGTCTGCATCAAGAAATTAAGATTAATTTTAATGGAAGGCGTCTAGAAGCAGCAAGATGGAAGGATGGTTAATTGATGAAGGTAGCGATCGGTAGTGATCATGCTGGCTATAGTTTGAAAGAGCATGTTCGACAGCAGTTAAAGAAGATAAATTGTGAATATAAGGATTTTGGCGTTTACTCCGAAGATCGTGCTGATTACCCGGATATTGCATTTTCTGTTTCTAAAGCAGTTGGTTCTGGTGAATTTAGTTACGGGATTTTAATTTGCGGGACCGGAATAGGTATGTCTATTGCAGCCAATAAATACAAAGGTATCAGGGCAGCGCTTTGTTCTGAACCTTATTCTGCACGATATGCACGGGAACATAATGGAGCTAATATTTTAACTATGGGGGCCAGGGTCATTGGCCCTGGACTGGCTTCAAATATAGTTGAGCAATTTTTAAACACTTCATTTGCTGGAGGGCGGCATTCCAATCGTATTAAAAAAATTGCGGATTTGGAATCGATAGCACAAAATATTAATACCGTATAATCTAGTTTTCTACCACTTAATATCGTGCTGTTGAATATTTTATGATAATAATCCAGCGTCCTAAATGACAGGACTCTAATTTTTAATCACTTTAAGTGGGAGGTTTTTTTGGTAAATAGACCTGACTGGGACCAGTACTTTATGGAAATAGCAGCTGTTGTTGCCTCTAGATCAACATGTATGAGGCGTCAGGTGGGATCGCTGCTTGTCTTAAATAAAAGAATTTTGGCTACCGGTTATAATGGTGCACCAGTGGGCCTGGCCCACTGTGGTGAAATAGGCTGTCTGCGCCAGGAGATGCAAGTACCTTCTGGTGAACGCCATGAGCTTTGCCGTGGATTGCATGCTGAACAAAATGCAATAATTCAAGCTGCTGTTCATGGTGTAGCGATAATGCACTCTAACTTGTATTGCACTCATTACCCCTGTGCTGTTTGTGCGAAGATGCTGGTTAATGCCGGTGTTAAATCTATTATTTTGGCTGACAATTATCCGGATTCTCTGGCCAAGAAAATATTTTCCGAAGCTGGTGTACAGGTTAAATTTATTGTATAATATGCTTCAACTTGCAGAGATTATGTTTATATATTGACAATTATCTAAAATCTTTAAGGTTGCTCTTATTTTTTATTCACAAAGGATCGTTTTAAATATTTTTTTATATGCTAACTGGCGTTTTACCATTACCAATATTATAAAATAAGCCTTAATTCAATGACAGGTGGTGAGGTTGATGGCAGTGGAACTGGTTAAATCGATTAAAGAGACAGAAGAGAGAGCCCAGGAACTTGTCCGGGAAGCTCAGCAGGAAGCTCGGAAAACATTAAAAGAGGCGCAGGTCAGTGCCGAGAAAATCATGGAAAGTGCAGTAGCACAGGCAGAAGAAGAAGCGCGCGAGTCGTTGAATATGGCGGAAAAAGAGGCTAAAGCAGAATCGAAGCCTTTGTTGGAGAAGCAGGAAGATGATATTGAGCAGCTAAAAGTGCAAGCGGCTAAGAAAATGCCGGAAGCAGTTGCATTGATTAAAAATAAGGTTGTGAAAACTGATGCCAATCATTGACATGAAAAAAGTCTATATCCTGGGGCATCAACAAGAAAGGCAGAAAGTATTCAACCTTCTGCACCAGAAGGGAATAATGGAGCTTTTAGATGTCAAGTCCGGTGATGCCTGGAAAGATTTTAAAGCCCTGCTTGAACCAGAAAAAACTCCTGAAGAATTATATCAGATAGATAGTTACCGCAGTGATATCCGGTTTTGTCTCGATTTTTTGCAGCGTCACTTCCCGATCAGAAAAAATATGGTTGAACAATTTACTGGAAGTAAGCTCGATTTAACTGATGAAGAATTTAGCTCCTATGTCAAATCATTCGACCAGGTAGAAAGTGTCCATCAAGCCTGTCGTGAGGCAGAAGAAAAGCTGGTAAGTATTCGTAATGAAGAAACCCAATCCTATAATTTAATAGAAGATTTAAAGCCCTGGGCTTCAATGGATCTGCCCCTGGAAGAAGTTGAAGATGGAAAATGGACTATGATGGATCTATTTATTGTGCCATTAGATAATTATTCGCTTCTGCTAGAGGCTCTCTCCGAAAGTTTTTCCGAGTATTTTCTGGATGAAGTGTTTACTGATGATAAAAATGTATATTTCTTTTTTTCTGCCCTATCAGAAAAAAAACAGGAAATAGGTGAGCTCTTTCGGAATAAAGCAGTTACTAGAGCTAGTTTCCCCGACGTGAAAGGCACCCCCTCTGATATTATTGACTCTTTGAATAAAAAACTGGAGAGCTTGCAGCAGGAGAAAAGCAGGGTCCTTAATGATGTGGAAAAACTGCTTGTGCACCGTCCTCTGCTTATGGCTTGTTACGATTACATGGATAATGAATATGAAAAACATCAGTCTGTGGATAACCTGGCCCGTACTGATAATAGCTTCTTAATAGAGGGTTGGGTGCCGGTGCCTGTTCTAAATGATCTAGAAACAATGATCAATGAGCATACTGAAACCGCAAGTATGGCTACCAGAGATCCCGGTCCCCAGGAGCAAGTACCGGTACTCTTGCATAATAAAGGGCTGGCTGAGCCATATGAAGTTGTGACAAAGCTTTACAGCACACCCAAAAAAAATGAGCTCGATCCTACGCCGTTTATGGCTCCCTTTTTCTTTTTATATTTCGGTATTTGCCTTTCTGATGCCGGGTATGGCATTCTTTTAGGTTTACTTGCTCTTTACCTGTATCGTAAACTTACACTTGGTGAATCTGGCCGTCAGTTATTAAAGCTTTTAATTTTAGGCGGTATCTCTGCCTTTGCTTTCGGGATATTACTGGGTGGCTATTTTGGTGATCTAATTGCTTTACCACCGCTTTTGTTTAATCCGCTTGAAGAGCCCATGACCATGTTAATAGCTGCTCTTGGCATAGGATTATTCCAGGTTTACTTCGGAATGGGCATTCAGGCTTACAGGAATGTTAAGGACGGTAAGATCTTAGATGCCATTTATGATCAGGGTTTTTGGTTTATTTTTCTTAATGGCCTGATCCTCTGGGTTGCTGGAGTTGTTTTCGGGCAATGGATAGCCCTGACAGGTGCAATCGGCTTGATTCTATCCCAGGGTCGTTCTCAACGCAGCTTATTATTAAAATTCTTTAGCGGCCTGTTAAGCCTGTATAATGTAACGCAATATTTAAGTGATGTGCTCTCTTATTCCCGTTTGTTTGCACTGGGTCTGGCTTCTGTTGTCATCGGTATGGTTGTTAATTCTGTAGGTGAACTGGCCGCTGGCAGCATCATAGGCTATGTAATTTTGGTTGTCATCCTGGTGATTGGCCATTTCTTCAACATGATCATTAGCACTCTTAGCTCCTATGTGCACACCAGCCGCTTGCAATACCTTGAGTTTTTTAACAAGTTTTTTGAAGGTGGAGGAAGATCATTTAAGCCATTCAGGATAAAAAATAATTATATCGATATTGTTGAAACAGATAAATAACAGGAGCTGCTTACTGATAGGCATTTAATTTTTAAGGGAACTAAAAAGGAGGCTATACAAATGGAAGGAATTGCAATAGCGATGCTGGGGGTGGCTCTGGCAGTTGGTCTGGCCGGGAGCGGGTCGGCGATTGGGATTGGGATAGTCGGTCAAAGTGCCTGCGGCTTGGTTTCAGAGGATCCGGACAAATTTGGACAAACTCTTTTGTTACAGGCTCTTCCAGGAACCCAGGGTATATATGGACTATTGGCTGGTTTTTTAATCATGCAAGATATCGGTATTGTCGGTGCAGAACTGGTTGACTTAACTGCCGAGCAGGGTTATGCCTTTTTGATGGCGGCGCTGCCGATTGCTATTGCCGGCTTTAGTTCAGGGATTTACCAGGGTCGGGTGCTGGCATCATCAATCAACCTGATTGCAAAAAGGCCGGAAGAAATGGGTAAAGGGATTGTATATGCTGTTATGGTTGAAACTTATGCGGTATTTGCCCTCCTGGCTACAATCTTAATGCTGTTCGGTATAGATGTATAGTGCCGATTGCTTAAAGGAGTGAGATGCTTGAAAGAAGGAGCGGACAGGATTATACAGCGTGTTATGGATGATGCGCAGGCCAGGGCAGAATCTGTAAAAGCCGAGGCTTCTGAAAAAGCCAGTGTTATTGAAACTGAAGCCAATGAGAAGGCTAAACGGAGAAAGGAACATATTCTTGAACAGGCGCGTAAAACTGCAGCTGAACAAAAAAGCCGGATCATCGGTGTGGCCCAGTTGGAGGCGCGAAAAAAATTGCTTGCTGCCAAGCAGGAAATGATCGGCCAGGCTTTCCAGGGAGCCTTAGAAGAACTGGTAAGTCAAAAAGACCAGGACTATCTTTCGGTAATCAATGATCTTCTGCTTGAAATGACCGATACAGGAACGGAAGCAGTGATTTTTAATGAGCTGGATAAAAAGAAAATTACGGATCAGTTCTTAGATAAGGTTAACGAGAGCCTGGTTGAACAGGGGAAAGAAGGGAAGTTGAAGCTTTTAGATGAAACCAGGAATATTAAAGGCGGTTTTATTTTGCAAAGACGTGGTTTGGAAATAAACTGCTCCTTCGAATCTTTATTGGCAATCAAAAGAGATGAATTGGAGTACGAGGTAGCCGAACTGCTTTTTAAATAACAGGCAAGCTTTCCTCCGGGAAAGGAGAGCAGAATAACATGCTGATTGATAACACCATTTATGGATATGCAGTTGCACGGGTTAAGGCCATGGAAACCCGCCTGTTAGATCAGGGCCATTTTGAAAGGATGGTTAATTCATCTGACTCCGGTGAAGCCTTAAAGATCCTTTCTGAAACAGGCTATTCAGCTGCCCTGGCCGAATTGGACGATGTTTATAACTTCGAAGCTGTATTAGGGGAAGAGCTAAGTTATACTTTCAACACCGTTTTGAAAATTAGTCCTATTCCAGAGATGATCGCAAGCTTAGTTCTGAGATACGACATTCACAACTTGAAGGTATTGTTCAAGGCAAAATTCCTTGGGATAAAAAGTGATCTATTAATACCGGTCGGATCGATAGAACTCTCCAAGCTGGAGCATGCTGTAAATGAAGATAATTACTTGTTTTTACCTGGTAAACTTCGACAGGCTGCTAACAACATTAACGACGATTTTATGCTAAATCGTGATCCCCAGATAATTGATTTGCTCCTGGACCAGGTATTGTATGAACAATTGATCGATAGCGCCAGGGAGTATGAATCAGAGTTTCTGGAAGGCTTGTTTACCAGGCAGATAGACTTGAATAATTTAAAAACATTGCTTCGAATCAAGCGCATGGGTTTGAACAGGGACTTTTTAGCAAGAGTTTTATTGCCTAACGGTTCTATAGCCCTAAATAAACTGACAGCCATGATTGAAGAGCCCGAAGAATCCCTGATATCTATGCTGGCATTGAGCGATTATGCTGATCTGGTCAATGAAGGTGTGAGAGAGTGGACTGAAAAAGGTTCGGCCTCTTTGCTGGAAAAATTGTCTGATAACTTTATAACAGCTTACCTTAGAGAAAGTAAATGGGTCCCATTTGGTATTGAACCCCTGGTTGGCTACTTGTGGGCAAAAGAGATTGAGATAAAAAATATTCGCATTGTTTTGGTAGGCAAGATCAACAAACTGCCTGCTGAATCAATCAGGGAGCGAATGCGTGATGTCTACATATAAAATTGCAGTTATTGGTGATAAAGATTCTATTATGGGGTTTAAAACTATCGGTGTGGATATATATCCAGTAACCAGTACAGAAGAGGCTGTTGAGCTTTTAAAAAAGATGGTTGCTGATAATTACGGGGTAATTTTTATTACCGAAGAATTAGCCCAGGGCATGCAGGCAGTACTTGATGAACTATATAAGCGGTTTTTGCCAACGATAGTATTAATTCCAAATAGTAAGGGAACTCTGGGTATTGGTATTGAGCAAATAAGGAAAAATGTCGAAAAAGCGATCGGCGCAGACATTCTTTTCAGGAAAGAAGGTTGATAACTTGGATGCAGGAAGAATTATAAAAGTATCCGGTCCCCTTGTGATAGCAGACAAGATGGGCGCAGCCAGGATGTATGATATGGTCAGGGTCAGTGAGTTTCGTTTAATGGGTGAAATTGTAGAGGTACGCGGGGACCAGGCTTCCATACAGGTATATGAAGAAACCGGTGGAATTGGACCTGGTGAGCCTGTTTACATTACCGGTGAACCACTTAGTGTTGAGCTTGGACCTGGCATGATTGAATCATTTTTTGATGGTGTCCAGCGCCCCCTTGATGGAATTAAGGAAAAAGTGGGCGATTATATTACCCGTGGTGTGGAAGTTAATGCCCTGAACCGGGATCGTAAGTGGGATTTTAAGCCAACAGTAAAGGATGGAGATCAAGTTCAGGCTGGTGATATTATTGGAACTATCCAGGAAACAACCATAGTTGAACACCGGGTCATGGTTCCACCTAATTTCCCAGCCGGTAAGATTAAAGAAATAAAAAAAGGTGAAGCCACTGTGACAGATGTTATTGCCAGGTTGGAAACAGATGATGGCGATTATGACATTACCATGTTGCAGCGATGGCCAGTTCGTAAAGGCAGGCCTTACAAAGAAAAAATGGGCCCCCATGTTCCTTTAATTACCGGTCAACGAATTCTGGACACTTTTTTCCCGGTAGCCAAGGGAGGAACTGCCTGTATTCCCGGACCATTTGGTAGTGGAAAAACAGTAACCCAGCACCAGCTGGCCAAATGGGCAGATGCGGAAATAGTGGTTTATATCGGCTGTGGTGAGCGTGGCAATGAAATGACTGACGTGCTTTTAGAGTTCCCGGAGCTCCAAGATCCTAAATCTGGGGAACCACTGATGAAAAGAACGGTATTAATTGCCAATACTTCAAACATGCCCGTTGCAGCTCGAGAAGCTTCAATTTATACCGGTATAACTATTGCCGAGTATTTCAGGGATATGGGTTATAGCGTTGCTTTAATGGCAGATTCGACATCCCGTTGGGCTGAAGCTTTGCGTGAAATGTCTGGTCGCCTTGAAGAAATGCCCGGGGAAGAAGGATATCCTGCTTATCTTGGCTCTCGTCTGGCAGATTTTTATGAGCGTTCAGGTCGGACAATTTGCCTGGGAAGTGAAGAGAGAGAAGGTGCCCTGACCCTGGTTGGTGCTGTTTCACCACCTGGCGGTGACCTTTCTGAACCAGTTTCTCAGGGCACATTACGTATCGTCAAAGTGTTTTGGGGGTTAGATGCTTCACTTGCGTACCGGCGCCATTTTCCGGCTATCAACTGGTTATTAAGCTATTCGCTCTATTTAGACAATGTAGCGCCCTATTTTAGAGAAACTATTGGCGAACAGTGGAATGAAATGCGCAAAGAAGCTATGCGTCTTCTTCAGGAAGAGTCAGAGCTCGAAGAAATCGTGCGCCTGGTTGGCGTTGATGCCCTTTCTTCAAAAGAAAGGTTGGTCCTGGAAACATCTAAATCTTTGCGAGAAGATTTCCTGCACCAGAATGCCATGCATGAGATTGACACCTACAGCTCCCTGGAGAAGCAGTTCCACATGATGGATATAATCCTGACTTATCATCATGCAGCTGGTGCTGTTATAGCTAAAGAGGCTATTGATTTAGACCTTGATAAACTGTTTTCAATTCCGGTACGGGAAAAAATTGCTCGCGCCCGTTATATGCCGGAAGATAAAATAAATGAAATGGAAGATATAAAACGTGAAATAAAAGAACAGATTGCCCCACTAGCCGGAGAAGGAGGGGAAGAAGATGCTTAAAGAA
>PWMM01000250.1 GCA_003558195.1 Syntrophomonadaceae bacterium | reverse complement strand
TTCCCGGTAAACTCCAGTATTACCTTTAGTTTACCTTTCGGCTACCGTTCCTTTCAGCTGCCCTGTTTTCTTGGACACTTACGGTTTCCAATCCAGGCTTACGCCCTTTTCTTCTACCGGCTTATCCCTTCTACCCGAACCTGGTTCACCTTTCAGTCTCTCGGAACCTGGTAGAAGTATAATAGCATGGGGTTTCTAACTTGTCAATAGTTTTTTTAAAATTTTTTTAAAAAAAATTATTTGATTTTTTATCGAAGCAATCTATTAAAAGGAATCCGCTTAGTTTTAGCTAATATGTAGGTAGAAAGTAAAACACACCTGGCTTGGTTTTAAATTGGGCAAGCTTAGGTCTGCAATTACAACCCTCCCTGCTGGTCCTTCCTGGAGCCTGCAGGCAGCTTATCTAAACCGAATAATTGATCAAGAGTACAGGAGTATCTAAAGATGTCACAAAATCAGAACAATGAACGGTCACCAAAAATAAATGAAGATCAAGTTCTAGTTAGCGGCAAAAATGAACATAATAAGAACAGGGGCAATGTAGCGGCTGTGCGAGGAAGCGTGGTTGATACTTATTTCCCGGCCGCCTTGCCCCCGCTTTACAATCAGCTACAGGCTGGCCCAGATGGCCGGGTAGTGATCGAGGTGGTGTCCCATCACCGGGGCGGCATTGCCCGAGGTATTGCTTTATCTCCGACCGGTGGACTGCGCCGTGGTGATCCGGTCATCGATACGGGAACCATGATCGAAGTTCCGGTAGGAAAAGATGTCCTGGGACGCATGTTTAACGTTTTTGGCGAAACCATTGATGAAAAAGAACCCCTGGCGGATATTGAAAAGCGTGGTATTCACCGTCCACCCGCTTCCATCTCCAGGCGGGTAACAAAAGCTGAAATATTTGAAACGGGGATTAAGGCTATCGATCTCTTAACCCCTTTAGAAAGAGGCGGTAAAGCCGGGCTTTTCGGCGGAGCCGGCGTGGGAAAAACGGTTTTAATTACCGAATTGATTAATAATACCGTCGGTAAGTATGAAGGGGTGAGTATCTTTTGCGGTATCGGGGAAAGGTCCCGGGAAGCGGAAGAACTTTACAGAGATATTAAGACAGCCGGCGTTCTCGACAATACCGTGATGATCTTCGGCCAGATGAATGAACCGCCAGGAGCCCGTTACCTGGTCGGCCACTCAGCTCTGACCATGGCTGAATATTTCAGAGATGATGCCAGGCAGGATGTTTTACTCTTAATCGATAATATTTTCCGTTTTGTGCAGGCCGGATCGGAAGTCTCCGGGCTTTTAGGTAAGATGCCTTCCCGGGTGGGGTACCAGCCCACGCTTTCCACCGAAATTGCCGAGCTGCAAGAACGAATATCCAACACGGCAACCGGGGCGATTACTTCCATTCAGGCAGTATATGTCCCCGCCGATGATTTTACCGATCCTTCCGCTACCCATACTTTTGCTCACCTTTCGGCCTCCATAATCCTGTCTCGGAAAAGGGCCAGTGAAGGGCTTTATCCGGCCGTTGATCCGTTGCAATCATGGTCTAAAATGCTTACGCCCCTGGTGGTCGGCGAGCGGCATTACCTGGTTGCCCAGGAAGTGCGCCGTACCCTGGCTGAATACGAAGAGCTTAAAGATATTATTGCCATGCTGGGGATGGAAGAGCTCTCCCAGGAAGACCGGCGGGTAGTTAACCGGGCCCGGCGCCTCGAGCGTTTTTTGACCCAGCCTTTTGTGACAACAGAACAGTTCACCGGTTACAGCGGCCGGGTGGTAAGCTTAGAAGATGCCCTGGATGGTTGCGAAAGGATTCTAAATGATGAGTTTTCAGAACGCAGTGAATCTGATCTATATATGCTCGGAAAAATTGGAGAGCTGAAGAGTAAAGCCGGAAAAGACCGGCAGGAGGAAGAAGACTCTGCTGAATCCGGTGCAGGGGAACCCGGGGAATAAGGCTGGCCGGTGTCTGGTGCCGCCGGTGAGAAAAAAGATGGACTTATTTATTATTTTATCCTTAAACATAGCCGGACTTAAAAAGTAAAAAGACCCGGGAGGGGTAAGCTTGAACTTAAAAATGTTATTACCATCGGGAGTGCTACTGGAAGAAGAGGTGGTTAAGGTAACTGCCGAGGCCGTAAACGGCTTTTTTACCCTGCTGCCGCGCCATATTGATTTTGTAGCCGCTCTTGTCCCGGGACTTTTTACTTACCAGTCTCCCGGCGGGGCTGAGTATCACCTGGCGGTGGATGAAGGAATTCTAATCAAGCAGGGCGAGCAGGTTTATGTTTCGACCGCCCGGGCAGTGGCCGGGGATGACCTGGCCCGCCTGCAGGAAACCGTGGAGGACGAGCTGAAAGTGCTCGGGGAGAGCGAAAAAAAAGCCCGCACGGTAATGTCTCGCCTGGAAGCTGATACCCTGCGGCGGTTTACCCGCCTGGGAGGGGAGCGCTGATGAAAAGGGATCAACCTGGCGGTAATAAGCAAACAGATCATTTAAAAGAAAAGCAAACTAAAAACAGTAAAGACAGCGGTGATTTGCCCGGTACAGTCGGCAAAAAAGCCAGGCGGCGAATTAAAGCCCAGCAGACCAGGGATCAAAGTGTCTGGTTCGGCCTGGGCATGTTCGGTATGGTCGGATGGACCATTGCTATAACAACCCTTTTGGGGGTTGGTTTGGGAATATGGATCGATCGCACCTGGCCCGGCCCTTACTCCTGGACATTGACTTTGCTTTTTATCGGCCTGATCATGGGATGTTTTAATGCCTGGTACTGGGTAAACCGGGAAAGCCGGTCCGGTGAAGATGAAGATCAATAAAGATCCGGTAGTAAAACTAATTCCCGGGGAAATCCAAAGAAGGATCAAAAACTAATAGCGGTAGTAAGCTACCTGGTTATTAAGCCTGAGAACTGTGGAAGCTTTTAACCTGCTTTAAAATACTTTTCCTACGCAAAAGCTTTGAGCTTAAAAGGTATTTGAGAAAGGAGCGTTTAAAAGGTGGCCTGGCTAAACTTGATCCTGGCTTTCCTGGCTGGAATCCTGCTCGGGGGGTTTTTTTTCGGAGGGCTCTGGTGGACCGTCAATAAGCTTGATGCTAACTCCGGCCCGGCAACCCTTTTGATCGCAAGCTTCCTGGTTAGGACAGCCGTTCTGCTGGCCGGTCTCTATTTCATCTTAGAAGCCGGCTGGCCATACCTTCTAGCGGCCATGTGCGGTTTCTTAGCGGCCCGGACAGTGATAACTTTTAGATACGGACCCGAGAAAAGAAAACAGCGGGCTTGAATTTAAGAATTATTGCTGCGCAGGGCTTTTAATGAGCAAATAAGTATATGTATGTAAGAAGGAGGTTCGCAGGGCATTGACTATTAACCCCGACGAGATTGTTCTTTTTCAGTGGGGCTGGTTTAAGATTAACGCTACCATTGCTTTCACCTGGTTGGTGATTTTTCTTTTAACTTTTGGCTCCTGGCTGATTACCAGAAAGCTGTCCAGTAGTGGGGAATTATCACGCTGGCAGAACTTACTTGAGGTGCTGGTTAACGGGATTAAGCTTCAGATCCGCGAAGTAAGCCGCCAGGACCCCGGCCCGTACCTGCCCTTTGTGGGAACCCTGTTTATATTTATTGCCATGTCCAACGTTTTGGCCATTGTTCCAGGCTACGTCCCCCCGACCAGCTCGCTGTCGACGACAGCGGCCCTGGCTATCTGTGTTTTTATCGCCGTGCCGGTTTTTGGGATAGCCAGCCAGGGTATTTTAAATTATCTAAGGCAGTATTTACAGCCAACCTTTTTCATGCTTCCTTTTAACCTTATCGGGGAGCTGAGCCGGACTCTTGCTTTAGCGGTGCGCCTTTACGGTAACATGATGAGCGGGACCATCATTGTTGCCATATTACTGACCATAACCCCGCTTTTATTTCCCGTCGTTATGCAGGCTTTAGGCCTGCTTACCGGCCTGATCCAGGCCTATATCTTTGCCATCCTGGCCATGGTTTATATCTCTTCGGCCAGTAAGGCCCATGAAGAAATAGTTAAAAAAGGAGAGGAATAGAATGGATGATTTAGTTTTAGTAGGAATAATTTCTATAGCCACAGCCGGGTTAACCATTGCTTTCGGCTCCATCGGACCGGCTCTTGGCCAGGGGCGCGCTGTTTCGCAGGCCTTAAGTTCAATTGCCCAGCAGCCCGATGAGGCCAATACCATCACCCGGACCCTTTTTGTGGGGCTGGCTATGATTGAATCAACGGCGATTTACTGTTTTGTGGTAACTATGATCCTGATTTTTGCCAACCCTTTCTGGAACTATTTCCTGCCTTAAACAAAAAGCAAAAATCACTAGGGAAAAGGAGCTAAACAACCAGCAACCTTTAAACAGCGCAATTACTTAAGAAGCCTGATTGATGAGGAGAAAGTTTATGATTATTGACTGGTATACCATTATTTTTCAAATTATCAATTTCATGATCCTGGTTTTTTTGCTACGGCGCTTTCTTTACGGACCGGTTATCCGCGCCATGGATGACCGGGAAGAGAAAATAGTCCAGCGGGAGAAAGATGCAGCGGCTAAGAAAAAGCGAGCCGAAGATGAGGCGCAACGCTACCAGCTGCAGAAGGCAGAGCTAGAAGACCAGGAAGAGCAGATCTTAGAAAAAGCCCGGGCGGCGGCAGAAAACGAAAAACGGGAACTGCTTGAACAGGCCCGGCAGGAAGTAGACGAAACCAGGCGCCGCTGGCAGGAATCTTTTGATCGTGAAAGAGAAACCTTTATTAGCGAGTTGCGCCGCCGCATCGGGCTGCAGGCCTGCAGTGTGGCTCGCGGTTGCCTGCAGGACTTAGCAGATATCCACCTGGAAAAGCTGATATGGGGCGTTTTCATAAACAAGCTTGAGAATTTACCCGGAGAAGACCGCCTGGAGTTAAAAAAAGCGCTAACGGCAGAAGGTGAAACCACAACTTTAAAAAGTGCCTTTGAAACCAAATCTGAGCAGTTAAATGAACTTGAAAAGGCCCTGGAAAAGCTTCTTCCTGATGCAGGAAAGAAATTCAAGCTGACTGCAGCTACTGCAGCAGACTTGATCTGCGGCCTGGAGCTTGACGCCGGCGGTTACCGCCTGGCCTGGAGTATGGACAGCTACTTGGAAGATGTGGAAGAGCAGGTTTTAAAAGAATTGGAGCAAAACTCACTTTCCGGACTAAAGACCGACGCTCCGGGGGAGGTGTCCGGTAATGGCTGATCATAAGCCTGACCGGGGGTCACTGCTTGATTCCCTGCGGGGTGCTGTGGATGGAGCTGAGCAGGCTCTTGACAGGGCTCTTAAGGAAGTGGGGACAGATCTAAGGGTGGAGGAAAGCGGTACCGTTATCTCCACCGGTAGCGGTATAGCCCTGGTTTCCGGCCTGGAAGGAGTGAGAGCTGATGAGCTGGTTGAATTTGCTGGTGGTATCACCGGGATCGCTTTTAACCTTGATCAGGGCCAGGTCGGTGTGATTATGCTCGGATCTTCTGAAAATGTTGTTTCGGGAGACCGGGTCCGCCGTACCGGGCGGGTAGTCGATATTCCCGTCGGCGAAGGTTTACTTGGCCGGGTGATAGACGCATCAGCCGCCCCCCTGGATAACATGGGCCCGGTTAGTTTTAAGGAAAGAAGGCCGGTTGAGCGGGAAGCTCCGCCAATCATGGCTCGGTCGCCGGTAACTGAACCACTTCAGACCGGTTTAAAAGTTGTAGATGCCTTAATTCCCGTGGGCAGGGGGCAGCGGGAATTAATTCTGGGTGATCGCCAGATTGGCAAAACCGCCATAGCGCTCGATACGATTATCAACCAGGCTGATAAAGATGTGCTCTCCGTTTACTGTTCTATCGGCCAGCAGGGAGCCGATGTGGCCAAGTTTATAGCCCAACTGCGCGATTATGGGGCGATGGAGTATACCACAGTGGTAGTAGCTTCCGGTGACGGGCCGCCGGGTTTACGCTTTATTGCTCCTTACGCGGCGACCACTATAGCTGAATACTACATGGAACAGGGCCGCGATGTGCTGATCATTTATGATGATCTGACCCTGCACGCCCGGGCTTACCGCGAGCTGTCACTTTTGCTGGAGCGCCCCCCGGGCCGGGAAGCCTATCCCGGTGATATTTTCTACCTGCATTCCCGGCTATTGGAACGTTCCACCCACCTGCGTGAAGAATATGGTGGCGGCTCGCTTACCGCCCTGCCAATTATTGAGACCCAGGCTCAGAATATATCAGCTTATATCCCCACCAACCTGATCTCGATTACAGACGGGCAGATCTACCTTTCCCCTGATCTGTTTCAGCGCAACCACCTGCCGGCAATTGATGTGGGTAAATCAGTTTCCCGGGTCGGGGGGAAAACCCAGCTGCCAGCCTACCGGACTGTAACCGGTGATTTGCGTCTCTCCTATGCCCAGTTTGAAGAACTGGAGATGTTTGCCCGTTTCGGAACCAGGCTTGATGAAAAAACCAGCCAGACTATTGAACGCGGTCGCCGGGTCCGCAAGGTTCTTACCCAACCCGAGCTGCAGCCGTTAACTATCCCGGAGCAAATTGCTGCCCTTTTGGCTGTAACAGAAGGGCTTTATGATCAAATGGCAGTTGATAACATTCCGGTTGCGGAAAAAAAGGTCAGGCAAGCGGTAACTTCAAACCTGCCTGAGATTTGTACTAAAATTGAGAGTGGAGAGCTTTTATCAGAAGAAGATCAGGCTGCTATTGTCGAAACAGCTCGCAATGCACTTGCAGGCGAAAGCGAAAAACCAGCGGATCATCCCGGTAATTCTTCAGCAGAAAAAGATGAAAACAAAAATGATTCTTCATAAAAATTTTATCTATTAAATTTACGCCTAAAAAAGTAAGGTGAAATGATTTAATTGCAGTTGAGCTTTAAAAGGAAAGGATTATAAAATTTGAGTTCAACCCTTGAAACCCTGCAAAAACAAATTGCCAGTGGTGAAGATCTATCTTCCATCGTCAGAACTATGAAAGCACTGGCTGCTACCAGCGTGCGCCAGTATGAAAAAGCGGCCGAATCCTTAGATGATTACTATCATACGGTAGAACTAGGCTTGTCGGTGGTGCTGGCTTCAGCTGAACAGGCTTTTTCTGCACCGTCACCGGATTCGGAAAGCACCGTATTAATGCTTGTTTTCGGTTCCGATCACGGCCTGGCCGGCCGGTTTAACGAACAAATTGTCTCTTACGCCCTTGAAAGTAAGGGTCCGGATCAATGGAGTGGTCTTGATGAGGCTTCCAGGGTTTATACAGGCATCGGTGAACAGGTTGTCAGCAGGTTAAGCGCCGCCGGCGCTGCAATGCCTGAGCAGTTTAACATGCCATCTTCAATTAGCGCTATTACCCCCTTTACCCAGCTTTTACTTGAAACCATCGATGCCCGGCGCAGGCAGGAAGGTAGTGTGCGGGTCCTGTTATTTTACAACCGTCCCCATGCTGGCGGTTTTAGCCCCCAATCTGAAATCCTACTTCCGGTGGATTTAAAAAGATTACGGCAGGCCAGTGTAGCCTGGCAATCCCGTTCCCTGCCAACTTATAGCATGGCTTCAGAACAACTGCTCTCTGCTTTGCTGCGTCAATATTTCTTTGTTTCGCTTTACAGGGCCTGCGCTCTCTCGCTGGCCGCTGAAAATACCAGTCGCCTTGCTGCCATGCAGGCGGCTGAAAAAAACATCAACGAACGTCTCGATCAACTGAAAACCCTTTTCCAGCAAGAGCGGCAGGCGGCTATAACTGAAGAACTCCTCGACATCATCTCCGGTTTCAAGGCTGTAAAAAGCTCTGTGGACTAATTGTCCCTGCCACAAAAGATTCACTTCTTAATATCCCTGCAAGTTTAACCTTCATAGGTGCCAGAAGCACCGGTAAATAATCTTGCCAAATTAAAACAGAACTCTTTTCATAAAGGTGAAAAAAGCATTTCTGAAAGCAGCAGACTTTGTAAGTTATAGATAAAAATTTAATCAATTAAAGTCCTGGTTGGCAGGGAATATTTATTTTATGAAGAATAATTTTTAGTATGATGAAATTAACAATTAAGCTACTGCCTCCTTATACCAAATCAGGGCAACCTGAAGATCACATTTTCCAATTAGAAGCGCAGTCTGTTAAGCTTGATGACCTGGCCCGCTTGATAAGCAAAGAGTGGCAGGATGTTTTACAGTACAGCCTGATCGATGATAAAAAAATGGTTAATGCAGAATTTGCAGTCAATAACAGCTTGGTTAGATTAGACTATAAAGTCAAAGATGGTGACCAGGTTACCGTCCTGCCTTACGTAGGTGGAGGTTAATGGCAAGGGAAAACACCGGACCGTCTGCATGTTCATTACCCAGCAGCCAGACCGGCTATTTTTAAATGTTCAGTGTTCGAAAAAAAAGTTTCAGGGCCATAATTCTTACTGTGATTCTAGGCTTACTGCTTTTACCCCCATCCGATTTAAAAGTTTAATAGTCCGCTCCGGGTTATCGGCGTTCAGGTTTTTTATTGGGCAGAGCATTGGAAGGCTTTTCTGCTAATACAGTCTCTAGGTTAAGGATCAGGCAATCGCTATCTTCAACTAATGGTTGAACTGCTTAAAAAACGAACCTGGATTATGGCACAGCCGATCCAAATATTAATCACCCAGACTGGTATCGCCGGAAAAGTAATAATGTGTTTTTTTCCGTTACTATTCTTCTACTAATAGTCACCTACTTTTCACGGGGCATGCAGATGATTTCTTTTACCGTGGTATCGAAAAATTGACTAGCATGAGCGGGATTTATTACGCAGGCGGCATCAGCGCCTTTCCCACTTCCGCCCATGGCAATGATTTCTTCACCGTAAGGAATTAAACCGGCATCTAAAGCCATGACGCTTATTTCAACACAGACTTTAATACCCTGACCGAAAAGTCGTAAAGTGGATGCAATTATTTCCGCCGGATATACCCCTTCAAATTTAAAGCGCAAGGAGCGATCTACTCCTGCTAAAAGATGGGTAGTGGTAAGAATTTTTACTCCCTGTTCCTGTAGGGATTGCCGTTTATCAGCAGACAATTCATCTACACCCGGTTCTTTATAACCCACATGGTGGGTTACACAGACTATTTCCAGCTCTTGCCCTAATAATTTTTCTGCAGTATCGCCACTATTTGAAGCGACAACTAGATGTTTAATGTTTAGCTCTTTTGCCCTTGATACAGCTGCTCTTACTGTTTCCTCAGTATTTCTTCTGCCTCTCTTTTCAAAGTAAATCATTTAAAAGCCCTCCTTTTGCTCTAGTTTTTATTCGACAGTGAAACCGGATTATCCTATATTAACAAAAAAAGCTTTTTAATGCTTTGTTAGGATACTTGTTTACATGTAAATAATCAGTTTTAAAAAAAACTATGGTAAATTATAAGATATGCGCAAATCGTTATTTTTTTCCATAAAAGATGTTAAAAATGTTGACAAAAAATCAAAGGACTGGTAATA
>PWMM01000116.1 GCA_003558195.1 Syntrophomonadaceae bacterium | reverse complement strand
TATATCTAATCCATATCTTGTTTCGATTGTATCAGTAAATGCATATATGTCACTAGATTCATTAATTTCTGCTGTTAATAGATAACCGTTGTCTGGGTCACATGTTAACAATATATCGTACCCTTGATATTCCACTAATGTATTGAAATCTCTTAATCTTGTAGTTCCATCAATTCTATATGTTCCATCTGTGGCATTTGCTCCACAATCAATGTGGCTTAGGTCGAATATTCTTGCGTCTGCACCATCGTCTGTCACGAGAATTCTTGCGCTATTCAATGTTCCTTCTAAGCTAGATCTTATAAAGCTACCTTGGAACAATAATCTGCCGTAGTCTTCTCTTTCTTCACTTGGGTTTATTCCTCTAACTGTTTTTCCTAATACAATTTGTTCATCCTCAACTATGGAGAAAGGAATTACTACATTTCTTCCTCTTGAATTTTGGAAGGTTAATTCTCCGTTTCTTGCATTAAAATTAACTTCTTCTGTTGTTTTTACTAGCTCTTCAAATTCTATTTCCCAATTTCCAAATAAAGGATCTACCCATGATTCTCCTTCTGCAATGTATATAGGGTCACTCATTACTGAAACGTCTATACTAATTCCAGAGAAATCATCTCCATTTAAAGTCCCAGTGAAAGTAGAGGTTATGCTATAGTCATCATGTGCATCTCCATCAGATTCTACTTCAGCTCCTCCGTCGAATAATTCTAATTTTTCTGCTCCAATGTAAAATTCTATTCCACCTTCTGGATGAATTGCATCTATCCAAATTTCTTTGATTCCGATAGCAGTTTCATCTTCTAACATGTCTGTGTCCCCTTCGTAAAGAGTGTGTGTTTCTCCATCTATGTTGAGATGTACTCTGTAATTATCTTCTTCTCCTGTTATCCTTATAACTTCGACATTGTATGACACACCTTCTACATTATATGTCTGTGTTGTACCAGCTAACTGTGAAGTTTCTACTGCTCCTGCTAATAAAACAATGCTTTCGTCATTTACTTCAGACACATAATATTCATGTCCTTGTATTATCAATGTTCTACCTTCTAATTTATCTGTTGCATTAAATTCATCTCCAAATGTTATTTCATATGTGTATATTACACTGTCTACACTGTCTTCATACAAATATGTTCCAGCTGGATATACATCTTCTATGAGTTCATTTGCATCAAAGATAAGTTCAAATGTATCTGGTTCAAAAGAAATTTCTTGCCAGTAATCTACATTATTTCCAGCGCCCAATCTTAACGTTTCTTCTCTCAATAGTTGTGGGAATTCATAAGGTCCGAATCGGTGTGCTTGTGCACCAAATGTTCCTGTGTAGAATATATCTTCGATTAATTCTGTTCCTACTAATTCTACATCTACGTCTGTTTCTGGTATTGTGTATCCTGCATCGCTTAATGCTACACCAATTTCTGTTCCTACTGCCATGTCTGATGCTAGTGCTTCTTCAACTACATCCATATCTAAGTTTTCTGCATTCCATTCTGCAGAACCTACAACTATGTGTGCATCAAATTCGCCTTCTTCTGTTACGAATGGCTGTGGCAAATTGTTAAGTGCTGCACTTGCTCCGGCAAAACTCATTCCAAAAGCGAAAAGTGCTGCTGTTCCAACTGCCGCAATTTTTTTAATTGTTCTTTTCATTTCCATTTTTTTCACCTACCTCCTATAGGTTTTTTTTCATTTTTTTATTTAGGTTTTCGAAAACCTCTTTATTATACTCTGCTAAATATTCCTATCTCTATTCGAGGTTTTTACAGAATAAATCATCTTAGAAGGATATTTAAATGTTTCTCTTATTATAATCCTTATTCGTCATTTTTTAATAGTGAACTTTGTGGACTCATCTTTCTCTTCATTTTGGGCTTCTTTTTCCTTTTCGGAGCCTTTTTTGAGCTTTTCAATAATCTTTGCAGCCTTCTTAAATCGAGCGGAAACAATTTTTAAATTTCTATCCAACATGTTGACTTTGGAGCTAATGTCTGCCATAATGTCTTGCATGTCACTTCCAGAAACATAAACTTCATTTGGTTCTAGAATTTCCACGACAGTAGGTCCATAATTTAAAACAAAACTAAACAATTGATTTATATCCGGAACTTCAGATTCAAATTCAACATAGCTTGAAAACATTTTATCTCCAACTTTTTCAGGCTCGGAATAATCTTCCTTGTATATGTTCCATTTGTCTTTTACTTGTCCAACTATTTTTTTTAGATTTTCATTTAGTGCTTCTTTTGGCCAGCCCATTAATTCTAAATATATTCTAACTTTGATTTTTTGTTTACTTCCTAATACCATTTTTTATCCCTTCCTTAATATTATGAATAATCCTGTTAATGAAACCAAAACTAAACCCATATATAAATATGTTTCTGAAATTACTGGTTCTGAATTAGAAACAACTTTGACTGTATATGTTTCATCGATTTTATTTTCTTCATCAAATCTAAATCTTACTCTTAGATTATAAAATCCTTCAGAAGTTCCATGTTTTATTAAATCTTCTAATTCGAATTCTATTGTTTGATTTGGTTCGAGATGTATTTCTTTTTGATTGGTTATCCATCCTTGTCCTACGCAATTGAAACCTTCATATACATATGAATAAACAGAAAATTCACTTTCTTCTTCTGAAATTACTGAAACGTTGACTGAAAACCATTCCCCTACATTTAGTTCTTCAGGTGCAGATATATTATATTCTAATCCATAAGAGACACTAAAACATAATAAAAGAAGTAATATGAGCGACCCACACTTCATGAATTTCATAATATTTGATTATTTTTTAGTTTTTCTATTTTTAGAAAATATTATGATTTTTCAATATCTCAAAAATTTTAGTCCTCTAATTATTCAATACATTTTTTGTTATAGAATATCAAAAATTGTTTTCCTTTTATTTTTAATTTTTTTAATTACATTCTTATCTTTCATAACTACGTCTCTCAAAAATTTTATAATTTTCATATCTTCAAACCAAACATCTGGAACTCCATAAGTAGGGATAAGATCCCAACCATTTTTTTCAAGAATTTCAGAGATTTCTTTTATTTCTTCTTTAAATTTATTGAATTCTATCTTTTCAATATAAAAAATTATCTTTTTGCCATATTTATTTTCTATCTCATTTTCTAAGTTCTTATTAGATGTAACAAAAACAGTTCCTAATTTTTCTTCATTTTGTTTAATTTTGTTAATAAAATTTATAAATATTATATTATTTAGCAGCACAATAAATTTGTCTTTCTTAATAACAAAGATATTAAAAAGAAATTTATCTTTTTCAGAGTGAAGCATATCTAATCTTTTCCTTCTTGTCCATTCTTTAATTTTTATAATTTTATTTTTTATATCTGTCATCAGGGTTTTCCTCCTAATTGTACTATTTTTTCTTTTGCAAGAAAGATTTGGTACTTAATTTCATTTATCTCGTGTTCGCTGTAACCAAACATTTCTGCGTTTTTTAAATCGTGTTGATAAGCTTCTAATTCGAATTTTAATGCTTGTAATTCACTGCTTGTTGGGCCTTGTTCATAGTGTATGAGTTCATGATAAAAGTCTCCTACTTTTGTCTCATCTGTATATTTTATAATTTTTTTATAATGATCGCATTCACCAACATATCCTTTGGATAATAATGAGTTGTCTTTTACAACTTCCCAACCATTTATGTTTAATTTAGTTTTCCATGTGTTAAAATATTGAAAATTTTCAATATTTCCTGTGTAATCTGTTTTTATTGCTGGATTATTTAAAGCATATTGATAATCGAATTGTATGTCTGATTTTAATTGATAATAAGGGTTTTGATTTCCAGGTTTCCAACTAAATGAATAGCCAGTTTGAAATTGGCTGGATGGCGGATAAAAATAAGAGTGGCTCAAAGCGTACCCGGCTTTGCCGCCTGTGAATGCTGCGCCAACTTTAATCGCATCCCCAGCCAATTCTTCTCTGATTTCTTCATAAATAGCGTTGATTTCTTCATCTGTTTTTGCATTGTTTAATTGATTTAATGGTTCAGAATATTTCTTTCCAAAACTAAAAGCTCCAACACCTGCCGCTGCTGTAATGAGTGCTGCTGCTGCAGGCATTCCTAATCCGCCTGTTGCACCTACTATAACTCCTGCTGCTACACCAACACCAGCAGATATAGCAATATCCTTCCAATTATCTTTTACAACATTTCCTAAAAGTGTAGCCTCTTCTTTTGTATGATTGTACCAATTTTGTGCAGCATCTATAATATCTCCACTTAAAATAGAACTCCCTATGCCACCATATAAATTTAACATATTTTGAAGGGTAATTCCTCCATATCTAAACAAACCAGAAGCCGCTCCTGTGAAATTATCCCACCAAGAAGCATTTTGATTGTTTTCTTCAGAGTGTCCAAAATTTATGGGTGTGTAAGGATTTCCTGTAGATGAGGAAGATTGGTTGTTGTTTTCTTGATTCAAGTATTCTTTTATTTGGTTGTTTGTATTCCATAAATCTCGCATTTCTTCTGTAAAATTAAGTCCTCTCTGCCTTCGATTATATAAAAATTGTTCTATGGCCCTGGATTGTTCTTCCGGAGACTTCCCAATTAAAGACATTCTAAATTCGTTAGCAATCATTGAACTGCGCTGCCGCATTCTAGCCTCTCTTTCTCTTCTTTCTTGAATCATTTGTCTTCGAACTTCTTCTATCCTTGCCTCTTCTCTTGCTCGAGCTTCCATGTTTTTCTTATAAATTTGATGTTTTTCGCTCCAAGTTTTATGGAATGCTTGTTGGTTAGAATGATTTCTATAGTTTTGATAACCATCAAGTCTAGAAATTACTTTTTCTATGTTTGCAAAGGATTTATCTATTTTTTTGACAGCTAGTGATGTTGAAGGATTTTTTGATGTGTGTATGTAAGCTCCGATGGAAGCAGAAGCTATCGAAGCAGTTGCAGCCATAGCAACTAAAGAATTATTAGAACCTCCGGTTTTTTCAGTTTCGCTTTCTTCAACAATTGGGAAAAATCCAATCTGTTGTGTTTGAGGATTTATTATATCACCAGTTCCATTTATGTATAGTTCTCCAAAATATATGGCTTGATTTCCAGTTATCGCATCAACTGCGGAAATGGTTAAATTGTATTTTCCGGGTTCTGCTTCAACAGATATTGTTATGCCTGAATTGGAAATTATTTGGGTGTAGTTTTGGTTTTTTGTTTCTATTCCATTAAGTATTACTTCACTTTCATAATATCTTCCGCTTCCGTGTAAAAGCTTAGTTTGTATATGCACGGTGTTATTTTCCGAGATGTAATTTGTAAAATTGGATATTTCAAAATTTCTTATATATAAACTATTAGAATTGTGTGAAAAAACTTTTTCAAATTCTTCAGTTTTATGGTTTAATATATGTATCTCTGTTTTTCTTCTAGCTCGATACCTAAATCTCATTTCTTTTATTTCTATGCTTTGGTTTTCTAATATGTCATTTAAATCGTAAATCTCATCAAATTGAGCAGAACTTCTTCTATTTTGAACTCTTGCGGAAGAACCCCAATCATCATCAAATGCTCTTCTAGGGAATGATGCATTTATTGATTCGTAATGTTTTGGAATTACAAAATTTTCCGTTATATTATAATAATAGTCTTTCTCTTTTAATTCCATTGAAATATCTGCAGAAGTTACTTCCGAGAAATTTGATTTTGTTTCATTTCTTTTTTGTAAATCAACAAAAACACCCACTTGAGTTTCGGGGTTTGATGTGTTTTCTAAATCTATTTTGAAATTTGCTGTGTTGCCTTCTAATTCTACATCGACATTTGTTATTTCTAATTGTCCTGGCAGCCCTGTTCTATTTATATCGAATATATCAAATTCAGTGGTGGTTCTTTGGCAAGAAATTAAATTCACACCTTCTTCTAACTTCGCTTCTGAAAAATAATTCCAGTATTCTGTATTATATTGATAAATGTTTATTTTTTCTTCATTCACATAACAAACAGGTTTTTGTGTTGATGCAAATCTTAATGCTATATATCCTTCGTCTTCAGCCCAAACCCAATTCCTAAAATATGTAGTTTCTTCAAATGGGCTGGTTCCCCAGTAAGGACTTCTTCGTTCTCTAGTTCTTGCCCAATCAAATTGTTCTGGTTTAGAATAAAAAATTGTATCATGAGTTACATCCAAATCATTCCATTGCCAAGGACCTCTCCAAACCTTTGAATTTACATATCTAAATCCTCTTGTATTTGATCCTACGTAAGTTCTTCTACATTGATATTCCCAATATACAGATTTGTGAGGTTCTAAGGAATTCCAATTTTCAGAATTTTCAGACCAGAATACTTCATTTTCCTTTAAGGGCATAAATTCAACATCTACAAAAGGTCTTCCAGGATACCATCTGCTACTTCTTCTATATACTTCTTCTTCAATTTCAGCCACGCATGCAATTACATTATCCCCAGGTCTTAAAAACTGAGATATATCCAAGAAAAGTATCCCATTATAAGTTAATTCGGAAGTTCTGGTTGCAAGATTCCCATAAAAAACCCTTGTGCTTCTAACATATCGACTTCCTTCCATACATCTTTCTGTTCTTCGAGCACTTATACTTTCATGACTTCCAACTTTTTCACCATTTATATAGCAAGTTACTTCATTTTCTGCAAACATTTTCAAATTTGCCTGTCTGTATTCCTCCAAATAAATTTCTTTTCTCAAATAAATCTCATTACTATTCTTCCATTCTGTGTTAATTCCAGGCAATAAATCAGAATTCCCAAACGGCATAATTCCCTCATCCCATTCTGAATCATTAAAATTATTTTCAGTCCAATTCTCTTGTTCTTCAAAAGAATATTTCCAATTCTCATAATCTAAGAAAAAAGTTCCTGAATAAATATAATCAGTGAGGCGTCTTGTCATGCGTACAACGATCCTATATTCTCCAGGTTCCATATCTTCTGTTATATTTACAGTTCCATTTATGCTCTGTATATACCTAGGTCTGCTAATTCCTCCACACCTTTCTAATCTCTCTACAGAAACATTTGCATAATCAGGATTATTCACGTATCTACCTGAAGGTTCTTGAATAAAAAATACAGGATTCCTACCTCTTGTACAAACAGATTTTTCGAAATAAATTATATCTCCATCAGTAATTTCTTCAGGATTTATTTCTAAAGCTAAAGCTGGTTGAATATAGATAAAACTAATTAAAAATACTGCAGTTAATAAGAAAAATTTTGAGCGACCCAACGTTATTTGTAAGAATTTTATCATTAAAAAAGTTTATTAAAGTTGAAATATTTCATTTTAAAAGGTGATAATTATGGCATTTGATATTTTTAAAAAGAAAAAAAAAGACGATAATGATGATTTTCCTTTTGAAGAAAAGGCTGAAATTTTAGGTGATGATGATAATGAAGAGGATTTTTCTCCAGAATATCCAGCGGAACAATCTCAATTACCAAAAACGCTACCACAACCTGAAAATATTCAACCTAGACAAACAGAAGATAGAATATCTCAATTTGGTTCAGGATTTAGGTCTCCACAAGAACTTAAACCGCCAGAACCATCTCCTATGAGAAGCGAGCCACAAGAAACGCAGATTCCGCCTTTCAAAGCTCCAGAACCACTTCCTACTCCAAAACCAGAACCAAGAGGTGTAGAAATGAGAACAGAACCAAGAATGCAATCAGAATTTGGGCAAGTCCCAAGAGTAAAAGATAAACCACACATTTTTATTAAAATTGATAAATATAAAGATGTGATGGGTAAAGTAAAAGATTTAGACCAAAAAATAGAATCCACAAAAAAAGTGTTATCTAAAATAGAAGATAAAAATGAAGAAGAAAAAGAAACAATGAAAGAGGCAATAGACGTCTTAATGAAAATAGAAAAATTAGTCAGTTATTTAGAAGACACTTTTACTTCAACAGAAGAATAATGACTTAAAACCACTGGGCCCGTGGTCTAGTGGCTATGACGCCTGCCTCACAAATTAATTTTGAGAACGCAGGAGCTCGTGAGTTCAAGTCTCACCGGGCCCATAGTATTTTAAAGGTGTGATAAAAAATGAAAAAAAAAGATGTATCATTTGTTCGTTTGGAAAATGCAAATTTGCTTAAAATGAGTTTAAGTGATTTGGCTAAAAATTTTGCAAATTATTCGCAACTTATGATTAATATAAAAAAAATAGCGGAAGAAAAAGAAAAACTAAAAAACGAATTTTCTGAAAAGCTTAACGATATAGAAAAGACATTTAATGAATTTGAAGATTTTCTTCCAAAAAAAGAATTCAAAGAAAAAGTCAAAGCGGAAAAGAAAAAAACCAAATCAAAGAAAACAAAGAAAATAGAAAAACCAAAAGTTGGCGAAGAAGTCAAAACGCTTATGCAGCTTAAAAAAGAATTTGAAAAAATAAAAAATCAATTGCACGAAATAAGAAATGCATAATTCTAAAAACAAAAAGTTAAAAAGAAATAGTTAGAGTTAATATTCTAGGCGGGAGTGCCGGAGTGGTCAAACTCTTTAAGCGATATTGTTTTGGAGGTCCTAACGGGCTAGGCTCAAGACCTAGTGGGTTAGTCCCTACGCAGGTTCGAACCCTGTCTCCCGCATTTTTAAAATTTTAAATGGAAATTAAAATGGAAATTAAAAATTTAAAACCTAGATTATACCAAGAAAAAATATTTCACACAGCTACAAAAAAGAATACTTTAGTAATTTTACCTACAGGTTTAGGTAAAACATTGATTGCTCTTATGTTATCTACCTATGTGTTAAATAAAAATCCAGATTCTAAAATATTATTTCTCGCTCCAACAAAACCTCTATGCCAGCAGCATTTTTCAACTTTTGAAAAAAATAGCGATTCTAATCATAAGTTTTCTATTTTAACTGGTGCAACAAAACCAGAAGAAAGAAAAAAGATGTGGAAAGATTCAAGTATAATATTTGCTACACCTCAAACAATTTCTAATGATGTAATAAGTGGAAAAATAAAATTAGAAAATGTTTCATTAATGATTTTTGATGAAGCTCATAGAGCTGTTGGAGATTATGATTATGTTTTTCTTGCAAAAGATTATTCTAAAAACAAAAATCCAAAAATACTTGGACTTACAGCAAGTCCGGGGAGCGATAAAGAATATATAAACAAAATAAAAGAAAATTTGTTTGTAGATTCAGTTGAAATACGTCATGAAAAATCTAAAGATGTTCTTCCATATGTTGAAAAAAGAGATGTAAGAAAAATATTTATAGAACTCCCTCAAAAATTCAAAGAATTGAAAAGTATTATGGAAGATTGTTTGAAAAGGAGATTAAAAAGCCTAAAAGAAAAAGGTTTGGTTGAAACATATGATGTCAATAAGATTAGAAAAAGTAAGCTCTTGAAAACTCAATCAAAAACTGCAAAACCAGGAAAATATTCTGGAAGAAAACAGGAGAAAAGAGCAATATCAAAATCAGAGGATCAATAGATTACAGAAT
>PWMM01000112.1 GCA_003558195.1 Syntrophomonadaceae bacterium | reverse complement strand
TGCAGAATCATCAACGTTATTTCCCTATTGTAGAGAAAGATACCGGAAAGCTTTTACCACACTTTATAGGTATTAGTAATAATTTATTCCACCCCAACATTCGAAAGGGCTACGCCAAGGTGCTTCAGGCGCGTCTCGCTGATGGGCGTTTTTTCTTTAATGAAGACCGTAAAGAGCCATTGGAGAATTATGTTGATCAGCTTAAAAGTGTAGTTTTTCTTGAATCCCTTGGCACCCTTGATCAAAAGAGAGCCCGTCTGGTAAATCTAGTTGGCGAACTGGGCAAGGAGCTTGAACTCACAGCTGATCAAATAGAAAAAACGAGGCGCATAGCACATTTATGTAAAGCTGATCTTGTGACCAGCATGGTTAAAGAGTTTACAGAACTGCAGGGAGTGATGGGACGTGAATATGCAAGGTTAAGTGATGAACCTGAAGATGTAGCCTTGGGCATATATGAGCATTATCTTCCTCGTTATCCTGGTGATGCTCTCCCCTCTTTTAAAGAAGCAGCGCTTGCTTCTCTGGCTGACAGGATTGATACTTTGGCCGGCTGTTTTGCTACTGGAATTCAACCAACCGGCTCCCAGGATCCTTATGGGTTGCGCCGACAAGCTCAGGGTGCGGTCAATATTTTGTTAAGCCTGGATCTAAATATTGCCCTGAGGAGTTATATTAAACTTGCTCTTCAAGTGATAGCCGGTGAACTAAAAATTAATGAAGAAAAAATAATGGAAATAGAATGCAATCTTAATGACTTTTTACTGCAGCGAGTTCGATTTTCCTTCCAGGAACGGAAAATCGCCCATGAAGTAGTTGAGGCTGTGCTTGCTGTTCCTTTTGATACTGCGTCAGAACTGTTGAAAAGAGCTGAGATTCTTAATAATCAAGTACAAGAACCGCTTTTGAATGATGTTATTGCCGCTTATAACCGGGTGGCTAATCTGGCAAAAAATGGGCGTGGTGGAGAACCGGATGCTTCTATTATTATTGAAGAGGCTGAAAAAAATCTCTATGATAAGTGGCAGGAAACTAGAGTTGAACTTGAAAATGCTAATAATACCCTAAAGAAACTCAAGATTTTGCAGGGTTTGAAAGAATCTATCGATACTTTCTTCGATGATGTTATGGTGATGGTGGACGATGAGAGTATAAGATTAAACCGCCTGGATTTATTGGCCGGGGTTACGCAACTATTTCACCAGGTAGCTGATTTTTCTAAAATGCAAGCGCCGTAAAATAAATCATGTTAAAGCAGGAACGCAGTTGCTTTATAACGTATATAAATAACGGATATAAATAATCGCAAAGTGTTTGTAGCAGCGCTGTTATTGAAATTAGCCACATGAACCTGAATTATACTGGGTAAAAGCTTAGCTTAAACTGCATTGCAATTTGCACTCTAAATTGATTAAGCGGGATTATCAACAAGGTTTAATTTAGTTGCAAGGTAAAGGTACTTTCCCGCAGGGGGTTGTTATGTTAAATAGTAGAGAAAAACCTATAGTTTATATCGTTTCCGACTCTATCGGTGAAACAGCTGAATTTGTAGTTAAAGCGGTGGCCAGCCAGTTTGATTCAGGTCAAATTGAAATGCGCAGGATCCCATTCGTAGAAACTAAAGAACAGATCCAGGAAGTTTTTAATGAAGCTAAACAATGTAATGCCATCATCGCATATACAATTGTTATTGCTGAGCTGCGACAAAAGATGGCTGAAGAAGCTTCCAGGCATTCAGTGCTCACTGCTGATATTCTCGGTTCCTTAATGGGTGCATTTGCCCGGGCTACCTGTAAAGAGCCTCACCTTGAAGCGGGGCGATTGCGACAGCTTGACGAAGATTATTTTCGTAGGGTAGCAGCTATAGAATTTGCTGTAAAGCATGATGATGGCAAAGATCCAAGGGGTTTACTGGAGGCTGAAGTGGTTTTAATTGGTGTTTCTCGAACCTCCAAAACTCCGCTCAGCATTTATATGGCTCATCAAGGCATAAAAGTTGCCAATCTACCTCTGGTCCCGGAAGTGGAACCGCCACAAGAACTTTTCTGGGTCCCTCCCCATAAAGTTATGGGTTTGATAATTAATCCCACCCACCTTCAAAAAATCAGGTTGGAACGCCTGAAATCACTCGGGCTTGAAAATTCTGCCGATTATGCTGATGCAGAAAGAATTGAAGATGAGTTGAAGTATGCCCGCCGACTGATGAAAAAAATAGGTTGTACTATATTTGAAGTATCCAATAAAGCAGTAGAAGAGGTAGCTAACCGGATTATCCATATTATCAAAGAAAGAGGAGGCGATAAATGATGACGGTGCAATTAGTTTACACTTTCCAGGAGGGAGACAGGTCAATGAAAAGCCTGCTGGGAGGTAAAGGTGCTAATCTGGCCGAGATGGCCGGTCTAGGATTACCGGTTCCGCCTGGTTTTACAATAACTACCAAAGCCTGTAATCAATACTTAGAAAATGATGAAATGCTCTGGCCCGAGTTAAAGGAAGAAATTGTTACTAACTTAAAAAAATTAGAAGAAAAAACGGGTCGCATTTTTGGTCATAAGCCTCCTCTGCTTCTTTCTGTCCGTTCAGGTGCGGTAATATCCATGCCAGGGATGATGGATACCATTTTAAATCTTGGCTTAAATCCAGAAACAGTTAAATTTTTGGCTGATGAATCTGGTGATCGCCATTTTGCACTTGATTGTTATCGCCGTTTTTTGCAGATGTTTGGAGATGTTGTTTTACAGGTAGGGCATCATCATTTTGAAAACATTTTGACTGAGGCCAGGGAAGTTCAGCAGGTAGCTACCGATGCTGAGTTGGATGAAGCCAGCCTGGAGCAAATAATTACAGATTATAAAAATCTTATTAAAAAGGAATCGGGTCAGGAATTCCCTCTTGACCTTGAAGAACAACTATTCATGGCTGTCGAAGCAGTTTTTAAGTCATGGAATACTCCCCGGGCTGCAGTCTATCGTCAGGCCAATAAGATACCTGATAATCTTGGAACGGCGGTTAATATCCAGGCCATGGTTTTTGGCAATCTCGGAAATGATAGTGGAACCGGGGTGGCTTTCACCCGTAATCCTTCTACAGGCGAGCCATTAATTTATGGAGAATACTTGCTTAATGCCCAGGGGGAAGATGTGGTAGCCGGTATTAGAAATCCCCGCCCCCTGGAAGGTTTGAAAGAAGATATTCCTGAAGCTTATAGGCAATTTATGGATACTTGCAAAACTTTGGAACGACATTACCAGGAGATGCAAGATATTGAATTTACCATCGAAAAGGGAAAGCTGTACATGCTGCAAACCAGGACTGGGAAAAGAACTGCTCATGCTTCTATCAGGATAGCAGTAGACATGGTCAAAGAAGGCTTGATCGACCGCCATCAAGCCCTGCAAAAGGTTGAACCTGCCCAGTTGGAACAGCTTTTACACTGGCAAGTTGATCCTGAAGCCAGGATGAATTACATAGCCAAAGGTTTACCAGCATCACCTGGTGCAGCATCCGGTAAAGTGGTTTTCGATGCTGATAAAGCTCAGGAAATGGCCAAAAGCGGAGAAAATGTGCTTTTAGTCAGACCTGAAACCACTCCGGATGATATTCACGGAATAATTGCTGCCCGGGGAATTTTGACCAGCAGAGGTGGTATGACCAGCCACGCTGCCGTGGTGGCTCGTGGCATGGGGAAGCCATGTGTTAGTGGTTGCGAAGAATTGAAGATTGATCTGGCACGCGGGATCTTCTATATTGGTGATCAAAAGTACCAGGAGGGTGAAATTCTTTCAATAGATGGAACCACCGGCCAGGTTATCCTGGGTGAAGCGCCCCTGATTGAACCTCAGTTTACGGAGCATTTCTATGAGCTGCTTAGCTGGGCGGATGATATTCGTCGCCTTAAAGTAAGGGCCAATGCTGATAACCCCGAAGATGCTCGACGCTCAGTGGAGCTGGGCGCCCAGGGGATAGGCTTATGCCGAACTGAGCATATGTTTATGGCACCTGACAGAATTCCGGTAGTTCAGAAAATGATTCTGTCATCAGATCCTGAAAAACGACGGTTAGCTCTGGAAGAGCTATTGCCAATGCAGCAAGCTGATTTCAAGGGCATTTTAAGTGAGATGGCAGGGTTACCGGTAACCATTCGTCTACTTGACCCGCCTCTTCATGAGTTCTTACCAGATCGTGAAGAACTTATTTTAGAAGTAGATCGGCTTAACCGCCTAAACAATGATCCGCAAAAATTAGCTGAAAAACAAGATCTTTTGCAAACTGTACGTTCTTTATCAGAGTTCAACCCTATGCTTGGGCACCGTGGCTGCCGCTTAGGAATGGTTTATCCTGAGATATATCAGATGCAGGTGAGGGCTATTTTTAATGCAGCTATTGAACTTTTGGAAGAAGGACTTGATGCTGAGAAGCTACAACCTGAAGTAATGATACCCCTGGTGGGTCATTTTGAAGAAATGAATAAGATGAAGCGGCTGGTTGAAGAGACTGTGGAAGAGCTTTTTAAGGAAAAGGGGACCACAATTCCCTACCTGGTTGGGACGATGATTGAACTGCCGCGGGCTTGCCTGGTAGCTGATCAATTGGCTCGATCAGCATCCTTCTTTTCTTTTGGGACTAATGATTTAACGCAGACCACGCTGGGTTACAGCAGAGATGACTCAGAAAGTAAGTTTTTGCCTTTCTATCTGCAACATAAGATCTTGCCAGCCAACCCTTTTGCTGAGATTGATGTGGAAGGGGTAGGGCAACTGGTTGAAATGGCTATTAATAAAGGGCGGCAAAGTCGTCCAGATATAAAACTGGGCATTTGTGGTGAACACGGTGGTGATCCAGCCTCGATTCATTTCTTTAACCGGATCGGATTAGATTATGTCAGTTGTTCACCATACCGATTGCCTATTGCCAGGCTTTCTGCAGCCAGGGCTGCATTATCAGAGAAAGATCAGGATTAATTGTTTCTTTTGTTAAATCGCCTCTTGTGAAAACAGGAGAATAATTATTTATGGCGAAAGAGTAATAAGTTAAATACGTTGCAAGGAGTGATCTAGTTGACTCAACATGATAACCAGGATTTAGTTTTGGATAATATTTATCCACCCTGTCAATCAGCCTGTCCGCTGCACCAGGGGGTAAGAGATTATTTGCTGGCCATTGCTACCGGTGATTTTGATCGTTCGCTGGCTATAATCAAAGAAACAAATCCACTGCCGTTTGTATGCGGGACTATTTGTGCTCATCACTGTGAAGATGAATGCCGTCGCAATGATGTAGACAAACCGCCTTCTATCAGGGGATTAAAAAGATTTGCCATCGAATATGGTAAGGCTAAAGCAAGCCCTCCTTCCGAAGCACCTTCGCTTGAGGGCAAAGTGGCTATAATCGGAGCAGGGCCGGCTGGTTTGACTGCAGCCTATGATTTAGCGCGGATGGGTGCAGATGTAACCGTATTCGATGGTGATGATAAAGCCGGTGGCGCTGTGCGTCATTATATCCCTTTATACCGTCTCCCCGATGAAGCGATTGATCAGGACATTGATGAAATAGCCGAGCAGGGAGTTGTATTTAAATATGGCCAAAAATTAGGCCAGGACATTACTATAGAACAGCTGGAAAAAGAAGGTTATAATTCTATTTTGCTCGCTATGGGCTTACCGGTAAGCAGGGGGTTAAATTTGCCCGGTGCTGAAGGGGAAGGCATTCTCTATGCGCTGCCTTTCCTGCAGCAGGTCAAAAGAGAAGATTTTAAATTTGAAGGAGATCCTACCGTAATTGTAATAGGCGGGGGAAATGTGGCTATGGATGTTGATCGTTCTGCAGTAAGAGCGGGAGCGGGCAAGGTAAAACTAGCCTGCCTGGAATGCAATGAAGAAATGCCTGCTTTCAGCTGGGAAATCGAAGAAGCTCACGAAGAAGGCGTCGAAATGAACCCTTCCTGGGGACCGGATGAAATTGTCAGGGAAAATGGAAAAATTAAAGGGCTCAAGCTGGTAGAATGTACCTGTGTTTTTGATGATCAGGGGCGATTTAATCCTGAATTCAATAAAGACAATCAAAATATTCTTGAAGGGGATATCGTTATTTTTTCGATTGGGCAAGGGGGAGATGCAGAACCGGTCCGTGGCGAAATTGACATTGACGAGCGCGGAAGGATCGTTTTTGATAACAGGACTATGACTACAAGCCGCAAGGGAGTCTTTGCCTGCGGTGAGATGGTTACCGGGCCCGGCACTGCCGTTCAATCTATGGCCAACGGTCGTATTGCTGCAAAATCAATCGCCAGCTACATACAGGGCGTCCCCTTTGACAGTGCTCAACTGGAAGAGGTTCCTGAACTGGAGAAACTAGATTCTAAGGTAGCTGAAGAAATAGATCGGATAGAACGAAATTCTATTCCAATGATGACTCCTGAAGAAAGAGTGCGCCACTTTAAACAGGCGGAGCTGGGTTATGATCCTGAGTTGGCAGTTTGTGAAGCTCGTCGCTGCTTAACCTGTGCTGCCGGAGCTCAGCGCATTGATGAATTATGTGTAAACTGCCTTACCTGTGTGCGGATTTGTCCTTATGATGTGCCGGTTATCAATGAAGAGGGTACTGTTACGATCCGCAATGAACATTGCCAGGCTTGCGGTCTATGTATGGGTATATGCCCGGTTTATGCTATAAAGTTTCGCTCTTCATATGTTGATGAAGCAGCAGATGCCATTGAGCCTGCGGTGAAAGAACTGGTATCCAAGCGTAATGGCGATCCTGCTATACTGGCCATTACCTGTGCTTATGGAGCCTTTGCCTTACCGGAATTCCTTAATAAAGAACATAAAAATACCGCTGTGGTTCGTTATCCCTGCGTGGGCAAGGTTGATTCTCAGCATCTACTCAAAGCCATTGAGGAAGGTGCCGATGGTGTGGTTGTAATTGGCTGCAGTGAAAGCGATAAATACAAATGTCAGTATAAAGAAATTAGCCAGTGGGCCGAAAAAAGAGTTAACCATGCCTGTAACTTGATGGAATCAATTGGCCTGGAAAGGGAAAAGATTAGTTTCACTGAGCTTGCAGGAGAGGAAATTGACAAGTTTGACCAGTTAATAGCTGATGCTGTCAAGAACCTGCAAGAAGCAGGTTTTCCATCTGAGGATAAAGAGTAAAAAATAGATAGTCCCTAAAGTTTTATGCAGCCCTGGGAGGCAACATGCAGCCGGGGCTGCTCTGTCTTTAGAACCTTTTTTAGATTCTGCTATGGGTTAAAGGAAAATATTTTTGTAATCCCGAAAATGCCGATGGACGTTGTGTTTGCATGGGTTAATTTTGCATTGCAACCTGGTTGAAATCAGAATTATCCGGTTTAAGTTTTAGTACTATCAGTTTAACAGGCAGGAATCCTTGATCTATTGTCGAACTACTTTAAGCTAACCGAGATGAAACCGGTTTTGTTTTTTAGTTGTCTTAACTGTATAAAGATCATTATCCACCCGTAAGTAAATTAGATGGACTTGATTTAACAAGTAGCAGCAAAGAGAAATCAAAAATAGTTTGGAGTTCAATAATCAAAGAATATAATAAGCGCAACTAAAATAGCTGAATGAAGGTAACCTTAAATTAGGTTATTTAATGATTCACCTCGTCTCTGGTTTCGAGATGGGGTTTTTGTTATCTCAGCTGAAGGCGTAAAAGGAAATTATTTTAGCATAACTAATCACTGGCAGGTGTTTTCATGAACCGGAGTATACCGGAGAGTGTAGTAGAAGAAATCAGGCAGCAAACTGATCTATTAGAGTTAGTGGGGGAGTATTTAGCTTTAGAAAGAAGAGGGAAAAACATGATTGGACTCTGTCCTTTTCACAGTGAAAAAACGCCTTCCTTTACTGTCTCTCCGGAAAAACAGCTGTTTCATTGTTTTGGGTGTGGGGCTTCCGGCAATGCTTTTAGTTTTATTATGCAAATGGACAATATAGCTTTTCCCGAAGCAGCCCGCTTGTTGGCAGATAGAGCTGGCATAAAGATGCCGGAGAATAAAAGCGCTACTTCTGCAATAGATAACTTGAAAACCAGAATCTTTAAACTCAACGATCTGGCAGCTCAGTTTTACGTTTATAACCTAAATAATAGTAGTGCAGGAAAAAAAGCTTTACGCTATTTACATCAAAGAGGGATGACACAGCAAACCTTAGAAATATTTATGGTTGGTTATGCCCCTGAAGGATGGTCCGGTTTTTATAAATATGCCCGGGGAAAAGGTGTTGATGCCGAGCTCTTAGTGCAAGCCGGATTAGTCTCTCCTGGTAAAGATAAAGGTTACTACGATCGCTTTCGTGATAGAATTATCTTTCCTATATTTGATGTTAGCGGCAAAATAGCTGGTTTTGGAGGCAGGCTATTGCAGGACGGTGGGCAAAAAACACCAAAATATTTAAATTCACCTGAAACACCGGTTTTCAATAAGAGTTTCATTCTTTATGGACTGAACCTGGCCAGGGAGTGGATCCGCCGAGAAAAAACAGCAATAATTATGGAAGGCTATACAGATGTCATCACCGCATACCAGGCTGGAATAAAAAACGCTGTAGCTTCTCTGGGGACTTCTTTAACTTTAAACCAGGCTCGCAGTTTAAGGTCTCAAACTGATACTGCTGTTACTGCTTATGATTCAGATAGCGCCGGCCAGGCTGCAACCTGGAGGGGTTTAAACATACTCCAATCTACAGGATGCCTGGTACATGTAGCTGAACTACCGGAAGGCAGTGATCCCGATGATTTTATTCGTGAAAAGGGAATGGAAGCGTTTTTAAAGGTTATAGGCCAGGCTACACCATTAACTGAATACCGGTTGGCGCAATTAAAAAACAGGTACGATTTAGCTGAACCTGCAGGGCGCCGTGAATATTTAGAAGAATTGACAGGCATTTTAATAGCTACGACTAATACTGTTGAAAAAGACTATTATTTAAAAAAAGCGGCTGAAGAACTCGGGATAGATGAAAATGTTTTACGCAGTGAATTAAAAAAACGCCAAACTAAAGGAAACCGTTTTCAACAGGCAGGAAAAAAAGAAATTTCGGAGAATCAACAAAAGATTAATATTAAGCTTGCTGAGAAAATATTGATATCTTTAATGCTCCAGAGCAAGGAATTAGCAAATCTAAGTCGAAATCATTTACATCTGGATTATATAGATAATGTTCAGGTCAGGCAAATCATAAAAACTATCCTGGAATCAGCTAACGATGAAAGGGCGGTTACTGCAGAAAGAATATTGGATTATTTTGAAGATCCGAAGATAATAAACCTTATTACTGAAGCAGTTACTGATCCATCTTTGCAGGATTTGCCACCCCAAACAGCGAAGCGTATGACAGAAGATTGTATTAACCAGCTTTATGGCTCTTGGGCTCAAAGAAAACGGAAAAAATTGCAAAAACGTTTGCAAGAAATGGAACAACAAGGTTCTGAGGAAGAGATACAAGCATTGCTGAGAGAGCATCAGTATCTATTAAAGAAAAAAGAAAGCAACCCTTACCAGCTGGATAAAGGAGGGGATT
>PWMM01000024.1 GCA_003558195.1 Syntrophomonadaceae bacterium | reverse complement strand
TTAACCGCTTCGGCAAATTTCTCTGGCGAAACATCTATTCCAACATCCACTACTTCCATCCCACCTGATTCCATCATCATACCAACCAGGTTCTTGCCAATATCATGCAAATCACCGGCTACTGTCCCCAATACTACCTTGCCAGTAGAAGATGATTCTCCTTCGGCTAGCATGGGCTTCACTATGTTCATCCCAGCATGCATCGCCTTGGCAGCCATCATTACCTCGGGAACATACATATCGCCCTTCTTAAAACGATCTCCAACAACATTCATACCGCTGATTAAACCTTTGTTAATAATCTCCTGGGGCTTGGCACCCTCATCAACTAACTTGCGGGTAAGCTCATCGGCTTTGGCCGCATCACACTCTATAATGGCTCCTGCTAAAGCTTCAAAATCTGCCATTATAATTCACTCCTTTCTTAATTATCTTTTTATAGTAATAGACCGGCAAATCGCCGCCGGATATATAATATTAGACACCCGGCGGCAATCACCTTTATTTTATTAAAACCATTAATGTACTATCTTACCTGCCGTTTTTTTAACTGCAGGATAATCGAATTTTGAGACAGTCTAGAGTTTACCCTTTTCCTGCTTCAACTCTTCCAAAGCTGTGTTGATGCGAGCCTTCTCCAGGGGCAGGCTTCCTTCTGTCCTTTCCTGGTTTAGAGCCTTCACCAAGCAGTAAAGCATTAAAGCCATAATAATCATGAAGGGGAAACCACCGACCACTGAAGCTGTCCGCAGCGAACCGAGAGCAGCCTCTCCTCCAGTGTAAAGAAGAACAGCAGCAACTGCCCCCTCAAGGGCACCCCAGGTAATTCTTAAGAAAACAGGCGGATTGGGGTTCCCACCGGAAGTGAGCATTCCATTTACGTACGTTCCGGAGTCAGAGGAGGTTATGAAGAAAATCGCCACCGAAAATGTAGCAACAGCTACCAGGAGCGATGACAACGGGAATTCCTGGAGAAGGGCAAAGAACCCAAGAGCCTCATCTTCAAAAACCTGGTTATAAATGTAGCCGTGCTCACCGGTTGTCTCCAAAACTCTGGTTACACTCTCAAGAGCGGCTCCGCCAAAGACGGCAAACCAGACCATGCTGACAAGAACCGGCACCAGCATAACTCCCACTATGAAATTACGGATGGTGCGACCACGGGAAACCCTGGCAATAAAGGTCCCGACAAAGGGGGCCCAGGCAATCCACCAGGCCCAGTAGAATACTGTCCAGGCACTGGCAAAACCCTCTGTACCAACCCCGGCAGGGTCGAGGTTAAAGGAAAGGCCGGGCAGGTTTTGAATGTAGTCACCTGTTGCATGGGTGAAGGTATTCAGGATGTAGAGGGTCGGCCCGATGATTAGCACCAGGAGCATTAAGGCCAGCGCAGCGATAATGTTGATCTGGCTTAAGTATTTAATACCGCGGTCAATACCGGTATAGGTGGAAATAATGGCCGCAATGGTAGTAACGATAACCACTATCACCACAACAGTAGGTGTGCTCGCAATACCAAATAACACCTCAAGCCCAGCAGCAATCTGCATGGCACCAAGACCAAGGGAAGTAGCCAGCCCAAACAGGGTGGCAAATACACCGATTACATTAACGAGAATTCCCCAGGGACCTTCAATCCCTTTACGGCCGAGGATCGGTTCCAGGCAGGAGCTAAGCAGCATCGGTAATCCCTTGCGGTATGAGAAATAAGCCAGGGAACCGGCCACTACTGAATAGACAGCCCAGGGATGAAAACCCCAGTGAAAATAGGAAAAGCGCATGGCGAGCATGGTTGCCTCGGCTGTCTCGGCTTCTCCATAAGCAGGCCAGGCAAAGTGGTTAATCGGCTCAGAAACACCCCAGAAAAGCAAGCCGATACCCATACCACAGCTAAAAAGCATGGCAAACCAGGCCAGGTTACCGTAAGCCGGCTCTTCATCGTCTGCCCCCAGCTTAATTTCTCCAACCGGGCTTAGAAGTAAGTAAACAATCATTATCAAAAAAATACTTGCTCCCAGTATAAAGGTCCAACCCAGGGTTGAAGTCATAAAGCTAAACACCAAGCCAGTTGCTTCAGCGAAAGGTTCAACAAATGCAGCACCCAGAACAACAAAAACCAGCATTACGATAAGTGCAATGTAAAAAGTTAATTTTGCATTATTATTGCCTTCGTTTTGCACGAAAAAAACCTCCTTTAAAATAGTTTATCGGAGAGAAACTTATTAGATTTCATTTACCAACCCCCTTGTTATATGAAATGCCAAGTTTTATAAAAACTTAAACACTGTGAAGTTCTTTTAACTAAGATCTAACACTATTATGTTGTTAAACAAGATTTAGACATTTATATAAATAAAGAAGCAATATTCATGCCAGTTAATCAAGGAGGCCGTTGTGAGCTAGAAAGGCTTGCTACCATGGTTATTAAAAAAGATGCTTTGTTTAATCTTTAAAGCACCTTTTTCTCAAATTGACAATTGTAGAAGGTGAATCCAGACTTTTTCCCTTTCATGCATGCAAATAGAGGCTGTTTATCATATTGATAAATTTTCTCAAATTAAGAAGCTCCCTGATCAATCCTTTTTATCTTCCTGTACAGGGTAGCCCTGCTGATACCAAGTGCAGTGGCCGCTTTTTCCTTGCCCCAGGTGGTCTGCCCGTATCTTTTTAAGGCAGCCTTAATGGCTTTTTCTTCCAGTGAGGAGATGTCCTCAACTCCCCCCTGTTCCTTATTGCTGAAATGCCGGACAATCTTATCTGGCAAGTTATCCTTTTGTATTTGCGGTTTTGTTTCAATATTAATAGCATATTCGATCGCATTTTCTAATTCACGGACATTGCCAGGCCAGGGGTAAGCCAGTAAGGCTTCGCGGGAGCCTTCCGTAAAACCATTAATATCTTTGTTCAAGCGAACTTTATAATAATCCAGAAAATGATGCATGAGCAATATAATGTCATCCTTCCGATCACGCAGACCAGGCAAGGTAAAAGGAATCACATTTATACGGTAAAAGAGGTCTTCCCTGAACTTACCTTCATTGATTAATTCTTCAAGATCTCTGTTGGTAGCAGCGATAATGCGAACATCCACATCACGATAAGAAACAGCTCCAATACGGGCAATACTCTTATTTTCTATAACATGAAGCAATTTAACTTGAAAATCAAGCGGCATATCGCCAATTTCATCAAGAAAGATTGTACCATGATGAGCCAGCTCAAACTTACCAGGTTTGCCTCCCTTACGAGCACCTGTAAAAGCCCCTTCCTCGTAACCAAACAGCTCTGATTCAAGTAGCGTAGCGGGAATGGCAGCGCAGCTAACAGAAACAAAAGGGTTTTTTCGACGGGGACTTTCTTCATGAATGGCGCGCGCAAAGATGCTTTTACCAGTCCCGGTCTCACCCCTGATTAGCACAGTTGAATCAGTAGAAGCTATTAACTTCATCTTTTCTTTTACTTCTTTGATCTCTGTGCTTGTCCCTATAATCCCTGACATGGTAATTCTTTTATTCTCTTTCATAATCCGGGTGGCCATTTCTTCAACTTCCTCTTTTTTACGAAATGAGATCACCGCCCCTGAAACATTTCCATCTTCATACATGGGGGTTACGTTATAAAAAAGATATAATGTTTTGCCATCAGGTCCGCTGTAGCTAACCTCATTTACATAATAAAGCTCACCGCCTGCACAGCCTTTACCGTTCAAAGCATCCTCTACTATAAAATCTGGGAAAAGGCTATTGATGTGGTTGCCACTTGTACTATTATGCTTGATTTTCAAAATGTCTTCGGCAGCCAGGTTAAGGTTAGTTATCAAGCCCTGGCTGTTAATGGCGATTACACCTTCATAAAGTGAGTTGATAACATCTTTAAATTGATTCATCAAACTGGTAATTTTCGATTCCATTCTTTTTTCATTTAAAGAAATAAGAATAATGTTGCATAATTTGCTTAAGAAGTCTTGCATTTTCTCGTAGTGGTTGAGTAGTTTGCGACGATGCTGTTCATTTAAAGCCAGCAAAGATATACTGCCAACTTTTTTATCTTTAAATATAATTGGCTGCATTACGAATGCAAGAACATCACATTCCTTAGAGTAATGACAATCTGTACAACATATTGCATGAGCAGTATTTTCTACAAAAATTGCTTCATTACTTTTTGAAGAGATAAGCTTATGAGTCATGCAGCCATCGTCATAAACTACACCTACTTCTTTTTCGAAATATCCGCTGCCGGCAATAACCTCTAAATTGCTGTTTATAACTCCGATTTCAATATCAACTACTCCAGCAAAAGCTCCAGTGACCTGCTGTAAAAAGCTTTGGATTTTTTTTAATTCCTTCACAGTAAACTTGCCACCTTTGCGCTTCGAATCATTATCTGCTTATATATAAATGATAGCATTGCCACAATGCTTTAGGAATTTTTCAAAGTCTTGGTAAGAAACATTAATGGTAGCAGTATTAACATTGGGGTGAAAGTTAACTGATTCTTTTTTTTGCATAGTTTTATCTATAACAAGAGTTACCTTTTTATCTTGATCATTGATAATACCAAAAGGCGAAACTGCACCGGTCTCCAGGCCCAAATGCTCCTGTAGACGCCGCTCGGATGCAAAGCTTAGCTTACCCGCAGCCAGCTTCCCAGATAGATCTTTTAAGTCGGCGGATTTTGATTGCTCCAAAACTACCAGGAAATGGCGGTTACCTTTATTGTTTCTGAGAAACAAATTTTTGGCATGAGCTCCATCTATATCCTTCCAATATTGTTGAGCCTCTTCAACGGTGTAAACCGGTGGATGTTCATACCGTTTATAGCTGATACCCAACTGGTCCATAACATCATAAACTTTCTGTTCATTTTCAGTTATCACTTTCCAATCCCCTTTCACTTAAGTTTTTAAGTTTTTTCGAAATAATATAGTGTAAACCGGACATGATCTAAACAGAGGGAATTCCTGGCAAGGAACCTACCTTTGACGCTAGGGGGTCAAAGCTTTGCATTATAGACGCAATTTTACATAAACATTACCATGGATTGCTATCTATTGTCAAATTATTGGGCAGCCAAAAATGTTTTGGCATAGACAAAAGATTGCACCTATGAGTTATTGCTACGAAAATAACCGCAATATTTTCTTCTCAGGTAGTGATAGCATATCATAAGACGTTGACAATGAGATAGATATCAGTTGAGAAACCGGCTAGCTCTATCACCTTAGGCACCTTAAAGCTGCTGCCGAAAGCACTCCGATTGGGATCAGCGGTAGTCATGATCATGATCCTCTCCAGGCTTTTCAGGATCTTTTTGCCGGTAGGCTTAATAGTTTTCACCTTGCCGGTTAACAATCACCCCATAAAAAAAGTGAGCCGATCTACTGTTCCTAATTATGGTTATTTTTCCGTTTTTACAATCTATATTTAACAGGGAGCCTAAAGCTTTATAGCTAAACGGCTAAATATACTTTTTTTGCTTACCTTAATTAACTGCACTCACTGTTCGCATGGGTTGGAAATGCAGCCATTTAGTTTTTGAGGTATTAAAGCCACCTCAATAGCGCCACTTATCAATTTAAAAATAGGTTTTGGGTTAATAATTCTTCATTTATCAGTTGTTAAAAGCTTTTCTCTTTTAAATTATAAGGCCCTTTACCGAAGAACCAAATACCTGTTTTTACCTTTTCGTGCCTAGGAACCAGGCGTCCAATGCCATGTGGACGGTCTAAAAACCATTTTCCGGCAAAACGCTCACCATTTAAGGGAACATAAGTCCCGTAACCATGTCGGTAACCTCTCCACCATCTGCCCTTGTAAATACTGCCCCCCGCCCAGGTCCGGATTCCCCAACCCTGAAATTTACCGCCGGCAAATTCTCCTTCATATTGACCTTTTTCTGCCAGGGAACAGCTTCCATGGCCATATATTTTTCCATACCACCATTTACCCTGCCATTTTGAACCATCGGCTTGCTCATAATAACCTTGCCCGTGAAACAATCCTTTTTTAAAAAACCCCTCATAATAATCACCGTTCGCATACCGGTATAGGCCAGTTCCGTCCATTAAATCATCTTTCCAACTACCACGATATTCAGCACCGTCTTTATATAATATGTCGCCGTAACCTTCTTTTTTACCCATTTTAAATTCACCGCGGTATTTCGATCCTTTTTTATAATGAACTGACCCTTTCCCATGTGGCAACCCTTTCTTAAGATCTCCGTTGTAAAAAGAGCCATCTGCAAAATAGAAGCTTCCTTCATCTGCGGCATTTCCCTTATCAAAAATACCCACATAGCGTGAACCATCGTCATAGGTAAGAGTTCCCTTGCCATGGGGATTATTATTCATGCAGTCTCCAACATACTTAGAACCTTCAGGATAATGGATTTCACAGGAACCTTTGTTTTGGCCATATTCAAAATAACCTAGAAGGACAGATCCATCAGAAAAAATAACCTTTCCTTTACCATGAGGCAAACCCTTGTGCAATGCGCCTTTGTATTCCGAGCCATCTGAAAAAAAGAAACGACCCCTGTCATTAAAATTTCCCTGCTTGAATATCCCTTCATGTTTTGCTCCATCAGCAAAAGTAAATATACCTTTGCCATGCATATGATTATCTTTCCACTCACCTTCATATTTGCGGCCATCAGGCCAGATCTGAATACCTGTTCCTTCCCGTTGATCCTCAAACCACATTCCTTTATAGCTTTTCCCGTTAGGCCATACCATTTTACCCTGTCCAGTCCGGTATGATCTTTTCCACTCTCCTACATACTTTTTCCCGTCAGGCCAGGAAAATGTACCGTGCCCCTCATAAAGTCCGTCAACAAATTCACCTTCATATTTTTCACCACCTGGCCAATAATAAGTTCCCTGGCCATGCATTTGATCTTCTTTCCATTGCCCTTCATACTTGCGCCAATCAGCAAAAAGGTAGGTTCCCTGGCCATGCATTTGATCTTTTTTCCACTGTCCTTCATACTTGTCTCCATTAGACCAAACAAAAATGCCATGACCGTGAAAGCGACCTTTTTCCCATTCACCACTATACCTGCTTCCATCAGGCCAGGTTACCGTTCCCCGGCCATGTGGTTTCTTTTTAACAAGTTCTCCTTTGTACTGACCATTTCCGGCTATTCTCATATCATATTTACAGCCTCTCATAAAAGTATCTAGGTATTTTCTACAGTATAATAGGTTAATCCTTCCCCACTGTTCTTTAAAATATTTAACCTGCAGAAAGATCAGACTGCTCCTGGCGTCTTTTCTTCCGCCAGGACAGATAAACCATAAAAATTCCCAGTTCATAAAGCAATAGCAGAGGAATAGCCATTAAAACCTGAGAAAAGATGTCAGGAGGGGTGAGAATGGAGGCAAATATTATGATGATCAACAGGGCAAATTTTCGGTTTTTGCGCAAAAAATAGGGGGTTAACAAACCTATACTTCCCAAAAACCAAAACAGAACCGGCATTTGAAAAACCAATCCAAATGATAGCATAAAAGAAGTGGTAAAGGATAAGTAGCGAGCAATACTAAAACTAGGCAATAGATCAGGCCCTGAAAAGCCGACAAAAAAGTTTAATGCAAATGGAAGCACTACAAAATAAGCAAAAGAGAGGCCAATGGCGAATAAAAGATACATAATTACAGTTAAAAAAAAGGCTGATCTTTTTGGCTTGCCTGTTGCAGTTATCGCCAGGGCCAGTAATTGATAGAGGATTAAGGGAAGGGTTACAATCCCACTGGTAATAAAAGACAGTCTGAGGTTGGCCAGAAGTGCTTCAGAGGGGGTTAAAAATATCAACCTCAAATCAAGGCCTTCTGCATCCAGTCCTGCATAAGCCATATTAGCAGGCATTAAGAGCACTTCCCTGATTAAATCACTGAAAGTAAAACTAATTATGGCAAAAAGAAAAACTGCCCCTGCTATTATCATTAAGCGTACGCGCAGTTCTTCAAATAATAAGATTATTTTATCTCTATCCATATCGCCTTAACAAAATTTCCTCTCACGATTATTAATCAAAGTTAATATCATTTTCAGCTAAATCTTCATTCTGCAGGTAATGTAAATAGTTATAAGCTTCCCTGTAAATCCAGGTATCTTCAGCTTCTGCTTCCATTATATCTTCAAGAAGGCTTTCAGCTTTGTCCCGTTCATCCTGGTATTCGCCCATCATAACCGAATAGTAAAGCTGTTCTTCCGTATTTGCAGTTTCTTGTTCAATTTTTTCCTGGAGGTAATCAAAGAGCCAATCTACCTCCTGTTGAAGCAATTCTTCCATTTCACCTGACTCTAAAACTGCAATTAAAGAAAAATGAATGGCTGGATTAGGGTCATCTCGAAGCTGCTTTTTCAATATATTAATTTCTTCCATAATTAAAGCTTCTTCTTTTTGCTGGGATTGATAAAGGCTGATTAACTCCAGGCGATGATTCAAGTTACCTGGTTCCATTTCAACCAGATCAGTGTAAATTGATACTAAGTTGTTTTGAAGTTCCATTACAGTTTCAGGATCATCAAAATACAACTGATGAAAGAGGCTTAAATAACGATAATTTTCAGCCAGTTCTTGCAAAACTGCCGGGCTGGGTTCATGCTCTTCCAGGTGCTTTTCTAACCGCTCAATTTCTCGTTCATAATGAGCGATGTAATCTTCAGGCTCAAGCTCAGCCTGCTGTTGAGCTAAGTCTACGCCCTCACCGCCCAAAGCATGTCCGAGGTATCCTCCTACAACAGAAGCAATCATTCCAAAAGCCAGGATGGCAGCTACTATTGCCGCCCAGCGTTGTTTTTTTAAATCTTTTGGTCTCTCAGTTTTCTTCGCCAATACTAAAACCTCCGGGTTATTGTAACAATATCTGAATATATAAATTAAAGGGATTTAATAACCGATTCTATTCCAGCTTAACCAGTAACCGTCCACAGTTTTCACAATACACCATTGCACTTGGATTGTAAAGATGGCCTTTTAAGGCTGATGATATAAAGACCCTGCATCCACTGCAGATATCATCATTGACACGGGCTAATGCTTTGCCATGATGCTTTTGAACCAGTGTTAAGTATTTATCAAGGTATTTTTTTTCAATTTTTGCAACAAGCTCTTCTCGCTGAGCCTGCAACTGTTCTAGTTCCTGGTTATATTGCACCTTTTTTTTCTCAAGCTCTCTCTCTTTTTCATTAAGTTCATCCTGGGCTTGTTTGATTTTATCTGCCACATTAGCTAATTCTTCTTCCAATGTTTCAATTGATTCCATCAAATCAATAATGTTTTCTTCTAAAAGCTTTTTATGATCAGCCAGGTGATCCAGCCTCCGATGCATTTGCTCTAATTCTTTAACATTGGTCACCTTGCCACCATACATGTTTTCTTTTAATTCTTTACTTTGACCAGTAATGGCCTGTTCTTCGAGTTCCATCTGTTTTAGTTTTTTGCGATCCGCTTTAAATTGATTTTCTTTGTTTGAATAATCATCTTCCAGTTCCTCAAGAGCGACTTTTGCTTCGTTAACGCCACTGAGACCGAAAGCTGCTTCAATCTTTACCTGAAGATTCTTGATGGAGAGG
>PWMM01000152.1 GCA_003558195.1 Syntrophomonadaceae bacterium | reverse complement strand
TAAACAAAAGAGCCTGTTCATCTCTTTCCATAACCTCATTTAGCTCTGCTAAAAGGCTGCGGCTAAAAATAGAACGGTTGCCGGTTTTAAGCTCTTCACGCATGTCAATCACGCTTACCGGCGGCAGCTGGATAGGGGTGACTCTTTCTTGCATTTTTAATAAAATCCCCTGTTCAGAATTAGCTTCATAATAGCTTTCCAGAGAAGGGGTTGCACTGCCCAGTAAAAGTACGGCCCGGTTATAGCGGGCCCGCCACCAGGCCACATCACGGGCATGGTAACGGGGAGCATCTTCTTGCTTGTAGGTGGTTTCATGTTCTTCATCAATGATCATCAAACCAATTTTTTTTAGAGGGGCAAATACCGCCGAACGAGCTCCTAATACCACCCTGGCCGTACCATTTAGAATTTTCTGCCACTGACGGTTTTTTTCTGCCTGGGTTAAACGGCTGTGCAATACAGCGATAACCCCGGGAAACCGACCTTCAAAATGTTCTATCATCTGGGGGGTTAAAGCTATTTCTGGCACCAGGATCATGGCTGTCCGGCCCTGTTCAAGACAGTAAGCAATGCCCTGTAAATATATTTCGGTTTTTCCACTGGCGGTTATACCATGCAGCAATATTTTTTGCGGTTTATTAATATTTAAAGCTTCTTTGACCCGATCATAACAGGTTGCCTGCTCCCCTCTGAGCGAATGGGGACTGGTAACCGGCTCCTGCAATTCACGACTGAGATTTTGCTCGTTCTGATCAGGTGAAACAGTAACTATCCTAACCAGACCTTTTTTTTCAAGGCTGCGAATAGCCTGGTTATTAGCTCCTAACCGGACTAGTTCAGTCCGAGGCAGGGACCCTTTTTGATTTAAAAGATCGAGGGTTTTTTTTTGAGCAGGAGCTTTTTTTAGATCCGCTGTAGCGGCCAGGGCAGTCAGCTCAATAGCTTTTAGCTCCCCCGGTCTTCTACCCTTACGAAAAGAGGCAGGGATCATAGCATGGAGGGCATCGATCAGGCGGCAGTGAAAGTGCAGTGACAACCAGCGGCTCAAGGCAAGCTGTTCTGATGTAAGTAACGGTTTCGGGTCAACTATGGAGCTGATATCTTTCAAGGCTTCAATAGCAGTCTCCTCAAGAAGGCGTAATACATAGCCCTGGCAGCGGCGGTTTCCAAGGGGCACCTCCACACGCATCCCCGGTTTAAGCTGTTTTTGCATTTCCTGTGGAACACGGTAATGAAACGGCCGGTCCACGGCATTGCTGACCATATCTATTATAATTTCAGCATATTGAGGCATCTATTTACCCCTGTACTTTAATTTGATATTATTAAGCAAGATTTGAAGAAAGAGGTTTTGCCTTTGATTCGTTTATTTTTTCCGGTTACCCAGGTTATAAACAATAACCGCAGCTGGTTATTTATGGCTTTTAGCATTTTTCTCAGCTCTACCCTAATTTTCTATTTTACTCCCGTCTATGCGGCACCCGCTACTGATCCGGTTTCAAATTTAGAGCTAAACCAGCTCGAAGACCTTTTAACCCTAATCATGGAAGCTTCACCAGTGATCGGTATCGCTCTTGTTTTTATGAATAATTTTTTATCTATGGCTCAGATGCTACTGCTTGGTTTTCTGGCCGGAATATCACCCTTAATTACGCTTGCCATCAACGGGGCCCTGGTAGGGCACCTGCTTTCATTATCAGCCCATGATGGAGTCTCACCGGTGTTTATAATCATTTTCGGCCTGCTTCCGCACGGCATTTTTGAGCTGTTTGCTTTCTTTTTATGCGGTGCAATAGGCTTGAAGTTTGGCTATCACTTTGTTGCTTCACCTTTACCGGGGAAAAACAGGAGTATGAGTTTCCGCTATATCTGGAAAGAAGCAATATCGATCCTGCCCCTGGTGGTCGCTCTCTTAATCATCGCTGCTACAATAGAAATTTTAATAACGCCAAGGCTTTTATCATTGTTTCTGTAGCATCATGGCAATCCGGTCGAGGATGTGGTGGGCCAACTCAGCTTTTTCCATCAGTGGCAGCTCTTCAACCTTCCCACTGCGCTCGATTAAAGAAACCCGGTTGGTTTTTACTGCAAAACCGGCCCCCGGCTCTTTAAGGTTGTTAACTACAATTAAGTCAAGATTTTTACGGGTAAGTTTTTCCTGGGCATGCTTATAGACATCTTCTGTCTCTGCAGCAAACCCAACCAGGAACCGCTCTCCCTTGTTTTTGCCCAGTTCTAAAAGAATATCCCGGTTTTTAGCCAGTTCAATCGTTAACGTGGTACTGTTTTTCTTAACTTTTTGTTCTGAAACCTTTAAAGGGCGGTAGTCTGAAACTGCTGCCGCCTTGATTATGATGCGGCAATCATGGTAATAATCCATAACGGCATTATACATTTCTTCGGTAGTGGTAACTTCAATTCTTTTAACTCCCATAGGAGCCTGAAGGTGCGTTTGGCCGCTGATCAGGATCACTTCAGCGCCGCGTTCTTTTAAAGCCCTGGCCAGGGCATAACCCATCAATCCAGTAGAAGGGTTGCTCAAGAAACGAACCGGATCAAGTGGTTCCCTGGTTGGGCCGGCACTTACGAGGGTCTTTAAACCAGCTAAGTCCTTGGGCCTTAATACAGCCCTGGTAAAAGCAAGTATGTCTAAAGGTTCCGGCATCCGGCCCCGTCCATAAACCCCGCAAGCCAGCTCCCCTGCATCAGGATCCATAACCTGGCAACCATGTTCAGCCAGTATCCGAAGATTCTCTTGCACCGCCCGGTGTTTGTACATATCAACATTCATAGAGGGAACAACAACAACCGGGCAGCAGGCAGCTAAATAGAGGGTAGATAGAAGGTTGTCGGCCAAGCCCCGGGCCATCTTTGCAATAGTATTGGCAGTGGCGGGAGCAATAACAACTACATCGGTATCTTTTAAAAGATCGATATGTTGAATTTTTCCTTCCTCACGCGGTCCATACATATTAACATAAACCTGATTACCGGTTAGGACTTGAAAAGTCAAGGGATTAACAAACTCTGTAGCTGCAGGCGTCATAACTACATGCACCGCTGCCCCGCTGCGTACAAATAACCTGGCCAGCTCAGCAGCTTTATAAGCAGCTATACCCCCGGTTACACCAAGGACTACCTTTTTCAAATGAAACACCCCTACTTAATGCCATCCCGCTTACGTTCATATTTTATATTACCGGCTTCAATTTCCCGCAGGGCAGTTGCAACATCTTTACTATAAACTTCATCTATAGTTTTTTTACTACCGTTACGGAGCTGACGGCCTCTTTTAGCCGCAGCAATTACTAAAGTGTACTTGCTGTCCACTTTTTTCAGCAAGTCATCAATTGAAGGATATATCATTTACTATCACCTCCCCCGCCCGGAGGGCGAGCACCGCGACTAACCTTGCATTTTTCAGCATCTATGATTGAATCAATCAGGTTTGCCGCATCTTCCACTAGATCATTTATCACTATATAATCATAAAGTTCATAGGCCTGCATTTCCTGGCGAGCCGTAGCCATCCGGCCGGCAATACGGTCCGGTTCTTCAGTCCCCCGGCCGATAATTCTTTCTTCCAGAGCTTCCATGGAAGGTGGGGCCAGAAAGATAGAAATAGCTTCAGGGACTTGCTTTCTGACTTGTTCAGCACCCTGGATATCAATTTCGAGGATTAAGTCCTGTCCCGAAGCCAGAATTCTTTTAACTAAATCACGCCTGGTACCGTAATAATGATCATGGACAACAGCCCATTCAAGAAAATAATCATTATCAATCATCTTTTTAAAATCTGAGGCTGTAGTAAAATGGTATTCTATTCCATCTTCTTCACCAGGCCGGGGTGAACGGGTTGTCGTTGAAACTGATAACTTTAAAGTTTTTTTAAGTTGAAGCAGTTTGCGGCATACCGTTCCCTTGCCGACCCCGGAAGGTCCGGAAATAATTAATAGAATACCTTCAACCATTAAAAGCCTCCAGGTTATTTATTCAGCATTTTCATTTTCAATCTGGGTATCACTGGCCTGCAAGCGGTGTTTTACAGTTTCCGGCTGAACTGCTGACAGTATAATATGGCCACTATCGGCAATGATTACAGCCCTGGTCCGGCGTCCATAGGTAGCATCAATCAACATACCCCGCTCACGGGATTCGCTGATCACTCTTTTTACCGGGGCTGATTCAGGACTGATTATGGCAATTATGCGGCTGGCTGATACTATATTACCAAACCCGATATTAATTAGTTTAATAGCCATTTCAAAAACCCCTTTCTTTCACTCTAAATTTTGGATCTGTTCACGAATTTTTTCCAGCTCTGCTTTGAGCTCTACAACCAAATTGGTTAATTGAAAATCACCGGCTTTTGAGCCTAGAGTGTTTACTTCGCGAAACATTTCCTGGGCGATAAAATCTAGTTTGCGCCCGGCAGGAGCCAGGCCGGTTAAATATCCCCGAAAAGCGTCAATATGACTTCTTAGACGAACCAGTTCTTCATCTACCCCCATCCTTTCAACCAGCAATGCACATTCCATGATCAGCCTGGTTTCCTCAAACTGTCCGGCCAGGAGTTCCTGGAACTTTTGCTCAATCCGACGACGGTGTTCATCCTTGGCTTCTTCTGCCCTTTTAGCAGCTTTTTCCAGCATTTCTTCCAGGTGAAGGCATCTCTTTAGTAAATCGCTCCCCAGGTTTTCTCCTTCGACCCGGCGCTGTTCTAAAAGCTGTTTTAAAGCTTCATCAAGAGCTTCACTGATGGCAGGCCAAACCTCTTCTTCGGTAACAGCTATAGCACCGGTTCGAAGAAGTTCAGGCATCTGTAACAGGTGTTCCAGCCCTATTCGATCCGGAAGCTGCAGGTTTTGGCAAAGCTCTTGAAGGGTATTATAATAACCTTCAGCCAAATCGTGATTTATTTTGACCTGGCGAGCTCCAGCAGGAATCTCGTCAAGGCCCAGGGTCAGCTCCACCCGACCCCTTTTAATCGATTCCTGCAGCAGGCCTCGAATGCGTTCTTCCAGCGAGTAAAGCTCCCGGGGAAGTCGCATAGAAAAATCAGCGTAGCGATGGTTAACTGAACGCATTTCAACAGAAAAAGTAAAACCTTGTTTGCTGCCACTGCCGCGGCCATATCCTGTCATACTGCTGATCATAGATAGCGCCTTTCAAGATCACTTAAACCTTTTATAGTTAATTAAGTGCTGCAACAGACCAAATTCAGCAAATTATGCCGATTTAAGCCTTAATTGCTCTGTTTCTGGCTTAATATTAACATCAATTCCAATCAATCTCAAGCAGTAATTAAACTCCGAGCGATATTTAGCCAAGCCTTAGACCCATTAAGAAAGCAGAGCCTGGATACCGACATAGTTTCAGACTTGCCTACAATGTAATATGCTGCTGAGGTTTGCTTGAATTAACGGATAGCATTCTTCCAGAGGAAAGAACAAAAGAAAGCTGTTTTGTAGCAGCAAGATTCAACCTGCCTGCCCCTCTCAGTAATTGCATAAATGTGATTTATAGTCTGTAGACGTTAAGTCTACATCCTATACCATAAACGGAAAATAAGACAATAGTGCGGTGGGCTGTTATGAATGAAGAGGTCTGTGTTCGTTTTGGTGAAAAGCTGCGGGATATCCGGCTTTAGCTTGGCTCTAGCCAGGAAGAACTTTCATTCAAAACAGGCTTGCATAAAACATATATCAGTTCCGTAGAAAGAGGGAAGCGCAACATATCGCTTACTAACATAAAAAAATTGGCCGATGCCCTGGATTTAAATATGAAAGACTTGAGGCCGTAGCAATAATTCTGCCCTCTTCCTATCTCCTGCATATATATTTCCACTCATTACTTACAATTATATATAACAACAATGGCCTGCGGATGAAATTATTATTGTCTAACAACACTAAAATGCTAAATAAAACTTTAGTTAAATTTAACAGCAAAAAATAAACCGCAGCAGGGAGGAGAAATCTCTTAGATACGACTTTTAAATTTCTATATGTTGCAAATAAATATTTGCAGCATAATTTTAACAATGTTTCATTTAAAAAAAGGATTAGGGAACATCATGCAAGAATTTTGCTTACAATGTGACTGTTTATTTTATAAAAGAGGGATTTAACGCCGGGAACAATAATAATATGCTAAAGTTCATGAGTAGCATACGCGAAATAGATATCCCCGGTCGCTTGGGTGGAGAGGAGTTCGGCGTAATCTTACCGGGAACAACCATGGAAGCTGCTACCCCCGTGGTCCGGCGAATCCTTAAGAATACCCGCAGAAAAATTTTTGAAACAGAGGTCGGAGATATACACCTCACAACCAGCATCGGTTATACCTGTTTTCACGCTAAAGTAACCCAGTCAGACGAACTGCTAGCAAGAGCCGATCAAGCATTGTACCGTGCCAAGAAAAACGGGCGTGACCGGGCTGAAGAGGGCTAAGCTAAGCAGGGTTTCTGCATAAACAGGCACTCCATCTTCGTTGACGCTGACGCAGACCTGTTAATTGCTACCACTGCGCTTGAAACATCGAACCTGTTGGTTACCGGTATTATTAAGCACTACCAGCACATTGATAACTTAAACTTAGAAAACTGGATATCATAGCTGAAACAGGTGGATCAGTCGGTTAATGAAGCATGCCATCAGGGCAAGATCATCTGAAGCAAACTCTTTAGCAATAAATCCTTGTTTAGCAAGAACCATAACTATCAGGCAGCTGTTTGTTTTCGGTATAATAATATAACAGGTCAAACAGGGCCGATAATTCAGGAATAAGATTAAAGTGTAAAAAAGACCGGTGATTTTTATAAATACGCCCGGCATAATCCAGTCATTATCGAGTTTTTACTGAGAAAGCTTGCTCATGGTGCCCTCTTTTTTATGATCACCCTGGCTTTCTTTTTGCTGTGGAGACATTATTATAAGCCTCTGCAGGCCGTACTGATATCCTTTTTCTGCGGTATGCTGGCAGCAATCCTTGATGAGACCACCAGTGCTATGTTACTGGCCGTTCCGGAAATGTAGTTGATGTTATGATCGATATGGTTGGGATAATGCTGGCTGTCATTTTAATAGCGATCGCTTTCCTGCTGGTTAAAACGATCTACTACAGGTAGAATGAATTGTCAAAAGTTTGAGTCTTCGCCTGCGCCGTGCTATAATCAGGGCACTGAGGCGGTTACTGCCAGCAACTTTAAAGGGATGGGTTCATACTTTTTATACGCAATGATAACCCGGGCGGCAATATTTTTCAGCATATTCCTGAGAACCTCTTTTCGCTCCTGGCCGGACCGCTAAAGGGGTGGCATGCGGACCTGCTGTTTTTAATTTATGACCAGTACCAGCGCACCATTTATACTATCCCCCGGGAAACAATAATAGATTTGTTCTGCGAATACTTAGAAACTGCAGATCCGGCCGAAGAGTGGCTCTGCGATGAATGGACCGGACTGGAAAGCGATCATAACGATCAGGACCCTGCCCCTTACCTGCCGCAGGATGCCCGGGAAAGGGCCGCTCATTTTCTGCGCAAGTTTATCGATGCAAAATGGGTTATCCAGGAACAGCATCACGATTATTCCCTGCATATTACCCTGCCTGATTACAGCCTCTACCTTCTGGAAACATTTGATAAAATTCGCACCGGCTACCGCATGGAATTCAGGGGCAGGGTCTTAAGTGTTTATCAGAACCTGACCGGGGAAGACAGCCTCACCTATATCGCCCTGCAGCAGGCCCATGAATCTAAGGCGGAATTGATCAAGGGCCTGACCAGCCTGAACCACAGTATCAAGAAGTATAAGGAAAAACTGCTGGAAATGGAAAAACCGCGCGATATTATCAGCCAGATTTTTGATGAATACCAGACCAAGATCTTAGGCGAGCAATATTACCGGCTGAAGACTTCTGAGCATATCTCCAAGTACAGAACCGGGATTTTAGGCCGAGTTAAAAACTGGCAGGCAAACCGCCCGGAAATTATCAGCCAGGCGGAGCGAATGGTGGCAGAGAAACAGGCCGCAAACAGCGGGGAAGCAGAAAACATGATCTACTTTTGGCTGGAATATATTGAAGAGTCTTTTACCGGGATGGACGACATTTTGGCCGAGATAGACCGCCGCAATTCACAGTATGCCCGCTCAGCCGTAGAAAAGCTGCGCTTCCAGATGCAGCAGGGCCGCGGGATTGAACAGCAGCTGGTAACCCTTTTGCGTTACCTGGCCCGGCGGGCCCGGGAAGAAGGAGAACAGGAAGAGTTACCCTTCGAAATAGAACGCAGCCTGCGCCTGTTTCGCCAGCAGGCGGTAGATGAGCTTAGCGTGAAAATGCCTGCCCGGAGCAGTAAGCAGCACGACCCGCAGCCGATCAGGTTAAATGAAATCGACCGGGACATCCGGGCCAGATTAACCTGGCCGGCCCCCTTGTTTATTCTACGGCTGCCGGGCGGGTTACTTTAGAGTGCTTTTATCCCGACCTGGGTCTATCCACAGAGATGGCAGCCGACCTGAGTATTGAAGCCTGCCCGGCTGATGCGGTGGTCACGGTAGAGAATAAAACTTCTTTCTACCATTATATTCGCACCGCCCCTTCCTCCCACCTGGTCATCTACCTGGGAGGTTACCATAACCCGCCGCGCCGGAAACTGCTTGAAAAATGAGATCGCTACTTTGAGAGTCAAAGTCGCCGGGTCCCATTCTATCACTGGGGTGACCTTGATTATGGCGGCATCACAATCTGGCAAAGCCTGACAGATAAGAGCGGCATTTACTTTAACCCGCTGTATATGGATGAGGAAACTTACCTGAAGCACCTTAGCTACGGTCAACCGGTAGATGAATGCTACTGCCAAAAGCTCGCCCTTCTGCTTGATAACCCGGGTTTAGAAGTATTTTACCCCCTGATCCGCCTTATGCTCAAACATAAACTACGCATCGAGCAGGAAGCAGTCGAGCTTAGATCTTGATGCTGTTTATTGATTCAGCATAACCAGCTGGCCGGTATGGCATAGAGATCTTTACCGAAAGGCAACACCCGTTCACCAAGATAGACTAAATAACCGGCACGCAAGTTTTTTACTTTAGCCTGCAGCATCTTTAGATGCCTGAAATCTGCTTTATGAACCGTTCCGGCCAGTTTTACCTCCAGGGCTACTATTTCATTACCCCGCTCGATAATAAAGTCTACTTCCTGGTTGTCGGCAGTTCTCAGGTAATAAAGCCTGGTCTGTTTTTGATCATATTTCGCTGCTTTAAGCAGCTCTGAATAAATAAAGGTTTCAAACAGACCGCCCTGGTATGGCGAAGCAAAAAAATCTTTTTCGCTGTTGATATTGAGCAGGTGAGCCAGGAGGCCACTGTCAGTGAAATAAATTTTACGCGTTTTTATTAAGCGTTTATCGATATTAGCACTGTAGGCCGGCAGCAGATCAATCTGGTAGACGAGCTTTAACAGTTCAAGGTAATTATCAAAAGTTTTTATGTTTATCCCTGCATCACGGGCAACATCTGTCTTGTTTAGCAAATTCCCGGAGCGAGAAGCCAGCAGCCTGTACATCGTAATAAATTTATCGATGTGACGTAAATCGCTTAAGTCACGGACATCTCGCTGGATGTAGGTTTGAATGTATGAGCT
>PWMM01000261.1 GCA_003558195.1 Syntrophomonadaceae bacterium | reverse complement strand
TTTGACTTTGAGAATTAATATAAGATGACGGAATATAAGCATTTACATTAAGCTCCAAGCGAGTTTCCACCGCCTGTCCGGTCTGTTCACCTTTTAACTCCGCCACAGCCTTATCTAAAAGCTTACAGTACAGATCGAAACCGATTACCGTGATAAAACCATGCTGCTCAGCCCCTAAAATATTGCCTGCTCCCCTGATTTCTAGATCACGTAAAGCTATCCTGAACCCAGAACCAAGCTCAGTAAATTCTTTAACAGCCTTTAACCTTTTTTGTGCAGTTTCATTAACAATTTTATCTGCACGGTAAGTAAGGTAAGCATATGCAATGCGATTAGAACGTCCAACACGGCCTCTAATTTGATACAGCTGAGCCAAACCAAGTTTATCTGCTTCATAAACGATTAATGTATTGACGTTGGGAATATCCAGGCCTGATTCGATAATCGTTGAGCATACAAGGATCTGGTAATCGCCGGCCTGGAAGTCAGCCATAGTTTCCTCCAGTTTTATTTCAGGCATTCTACCATGACCTACCGCTACAGCAACACCTGGAAACATATTTTCTATTTTACGAGCATAGGCATCTATTTGAGAAACACGGTTAAAAACAATAAAAATCTGACCATCACGATTTAGTTCACGGTTGATTGCTTCCTTGATCATCTGATCTGAATATTCAAGAACATAAGTCTGAATAGGATAGCGATTTTCGGGTGGAGTATCAATAACACTTAAATCCCGGGCTCCTGAAAGTGAAAGGTGAAGAGTCCTGGGGATAGGTGTGGCCGTCATAGTGAGGGTGTCTACTTCGAGGCGTATGGACCTGATTTTTTCTTTCTGCTTTACCCCGAACCGCTGCTCCTCATCTAAAACTAGCAAGCCCAGATCATTATAATTAATATCAGCGGAAAGAAGACGATGAGTCCCTATAATTATGTCCACCTTGCCGGCAGATAAATCTTTAACCACAGCTTTTTGATCATTTCTGGATACAAACCGGCTCAATTGAGCAATGCGCACCGGGAAACCCTCAAATCGTTCCTGGAAGGTCCGGTAATGTTGCTGGGCAAGAACAGTAGTAGGCACCAGGATCGCGACCTGCTTACCTTCCATAACTACTTTAAAAGCAGCTCGCATGGCTACTTCGGTTTTCCCATAACCTACATCACCACAGATCAAACGATCCATGGGGTAGGGTTTTTCCAGGTCTGCTTTAACATCTGTAATAGCCTGGAGTTGATCGGGTGTTTCTTCGTAAGGAAAATGGGTTTCAAATTCCTGCTGCCAGGGGTGATCAGGGCCGAAACTGTAACCTTCAGCTGCTTCCCTTCCGGCGTAAAGAGATAATAGTTCCATGGCCAATTCTTCTACAGCCCGATTAGCTCTATTTTTTAGCTTTTGCCATTCTGTTCCGCCCAGGCTATGCAGGCGGGGAGCAGAGCCTTCCCCGCCCTTGTATTTTTGGATCAATGCAATCTGATCGACAGGAATATAAAGCTTATCAGTTCCCCTGTATTTTAGAAGCAGGTAATCACGTTTGACACCACTGACCTCAAGGGTACTAAGACCCTGGTACTTGCCAATACCATGTTGTTCATGAACTACAAAATCACCAATATTTAAATCCCGGTAATCGCTAAGGCGTATTCCTTCCCTGGACCGTAACCGTTTTTTCTTTTTTCGCTGTGGAAGTAAATTATGTTCTGTTACCAGAGCAAGAGAAAGTGAGGGAATGATTAATCCATCTTCCAAACCACCTTGAATAACCTGAGGCAAAGGGTACGACTCTAAGCTGGAGATATTTTCTATATCCGATCCTTTCTTTACTCTCTTCTTAAAAACATCTTGATCGCTAAGCTGCTGGATTAAATTATTCCCCCGGTTGATTTCAGAAGCCATGAAGAACACCTGGTAATTTTTATCCAGCCAATCGCGGTAATCGCTTGCTAAAAGTTGCCATTGTCCATGATAATATGGGGTACTTTTAGCTTCAACGTGAAAAGATTGATCGGGTTGAAAAAGTCCTCCTGTTCCCTGAAATAAGGAACAGCTTATTAAAGGGCAATTAAGTCTTCGAAAGAGTTCATTACTGTTCCAGAGTAACTTCTCATAACCAACAACCAGTTCTTTTTCCATAAGACTGCTGTTGAAATGATCTTCAAATTCTTTGCAAAAATTATCACCAGTTTCAGCAACCGCCACTGGCTCTTCAATGAAAACAAGAAAGCGAGAAGGGATGTAATCCAAAAGTGATCCCGCATTTTCATAAAAAAAGGGATAATAACTGCCCAGGTAATCAAGTCCCCCCGGTTCAGCCAGTTTCTGCAAATGCCTTTTTACTTCCTGGTCAAGCTTAACAGCCGCTTCTTTTTCTCCTCTTCGCCTGAGCCTGGAAAGAGCCTGATCGAGTTCATAATTAATTTTTTTCTCTCCCTGTTTAAAAACCTTTTCTGAAGTAATTAACTCTTTAGCCGGTTTAATTTTTACCTCACTGAGTTTTAGAATAGAACGTTGACTGGTGGGATCATAAGTGCGTATGGATTCAATATTCTCATCAAATAATTCGATACGGATCGGTGAAAGTTGTCCTGGTGGATAAATATCTACAATATCTCCCCTGGCACTAAAATAGCCCCTGTTTTCAGTCAGGGCAGATCTTTCATATCCACTTTGAATTAATTGATCAATTAGTATTTCCCGGTCCAGTTTTTGCCCGGGGCAAAGATGTATAATATTTTTCTGCCAGGACGAAAAGGGGAGCATTTTTGAAAAAAGGGCATTTGCCGTAACCACATAAATACCAGTTTCTCCGCTATCAAGCCATTCCAGAAATTTTAGGCGCATCTGCTGATATTCTTCACTGCGACCAAGCACTTCAGTATTCATAAAAAATTCCCTGGGCGGAACCAGGTTAACTTTACCTGGGAAAAAGCTGCCAAGTTCTGTGTACAATTTCTCTGCGCGTGCTGGATCACGAACGACAATTAACGCTGGTGTTGCTGATTGATAGGCCAAGGCTGTCATAAAAAAAGTTCGGGCGCCATTATCAAGGCCTGCAACCATAGCCCTGTATCGAGATTGACCAGATATTTTCTGATATAAGGTTTGAAACTGTTCATCATTAAACCATAAACCAAGCAGATGCTCCACCATTTTATTACTCCTTGCCAAAATTTAAATAATCTTTAAGGACATGCTACTCATAACTGTACAGCATAACAGGGAAGAATTATTAAAACTCCCCCTGTTTACAAATTAATAGTAATTCAAAGCATGGGTGAAAATAGGTTTGAAAAAGCTTTGAATTGTATGTTCCATTTTATCTGCACTGCTTAAAGGCGTCAATAGCTCTGAACATCATCAAGAGGACATCCAGGTAACAGCTAAATTGACCTGTTTTTAAAGTAATTCAGAATGGACCGTTGTTAGGCCATGATCTATAAAACTAATTATCAACTGAATCTGTTTCTCCCTTCGGGTATGAACCCAACATTTTTATAAAGGTTATCTCACTATTTATTTCTTGCCACAGGCCTGTTTCACTAAATTCATCACTGTGCCCTTCACAATCGATAAAGAAAAGCCAATCGCCAATGATTTCCCGGGAAGGTCGAGATTCTATGCGTGTTAAGTTAATCCCACGGCGGGCAAAACAGCCCAACACACGGTAAAGACTGCCGGGACGATCGAGGATGGTCAGGACCAGCGAAGTTTTGTCGTTCCCAGTAGGTTTTTGTTCAACAGAAGAAAGAACAACAAAACGGGTGGCATTTTCCTTGTTATCTTCAATACCCTCTTTCAGCATTTTTAAATTGAATAATTCGGCGGCTCGACGGGGAGCAATTGCAGCATAACCTGGTTTACCGGCCAGGCTTTTTGCAGCAGCAGCTGTACTTTCCACCGGTAGAAGTTTAGCTTTGGATAAATGTTTATCAATGAATTTCGCACACTGCCCGAGAGCATGTGGATGAGAAAGAACCACAGTAATTTGACCAAGCCTTGTTTCATCTTCAGCCATCAAGCACTGCCGGATTGGGTGATAAACTTCATTCCTGATTAATATACCTTCACTTGTAGACAAACAATCCAGGGTGGCTCCTACCCCACCTTCAAGACGGTTTTCCAAAGGGACCAGCCCCTGATCAATTTCACCTGCAGCAACTGCCTTGATAACAGATCCAATGGTCGGATATTCACACAGGCAACATTCAACTTTCCCCTGATAAAGTAAAGCTGCTTCTTCAGAAAAAGTTCCTTGCGGGCCAAGGTAACCAATTTTTAATAAAGCCATGGTTACAACCCCTTTGTCATTGATAAACTACTATTATTTGGCACACTCCTTCCAACAGCTTCAGCAACTGGACTAAGAGATGAAAGTAGTCTTACAAACTTTTCCGGGGTCAGAGATTGCGGACCGTCACAAAGAGCTTCTTCAGGTTTATGGTGGACCTCGATGAGCAAACCGTCTGCGCCGGCTGCTATTGCAGCCTGAGAAAGAGGAGCAGCCAGCCTCCAACTGCCGCTGGAATGACAAGGATCAGCAATGACAGGAAGGTGAGTCATACTTTTAGCCTGAGGTATGGCACTAATATCCAGTGTGCTCCTGGTTGAGGTTTCAAAAGTACGAATTCCTCTTTCACACAGAATAACCTGGAAGTTATCTTCAGCCAGTATATATTCGGCCGCCATTAACCATTCTTCTATGGTGGCAGCTAAACCTCTTTTAAGCAAAACTGGTTTATTAGCCCGCCCCACTTCACGCAGCAGGGAAAAGTTCTGCATATTTCTCGCCCCAATTTGAATTATATCGGAATAATCGGCAACCAGTTCAACTTCCTGGGGATTTAATACTTCAGTCACTATTTTTAAACCTGTTTCCTCTCTGGCTCGATTAAGCATTTTCAAACCATCCAACTCTAAACCCTGAAAACTGTATGGCGAAGATCGCGGTTTATAAGCACCGCCTCGGAGCACCTGGGCTCCGGCAGCCTTAACATGCCTGGCTATAGTTAAAAGCTGCTCCTCACTTTCCACGGCACATGGTCCGGCCATAACCGCTATTTCAGTTCCGCCAATTTTAAGATCGCCAACCGTTACTTCACTACCTTTTTCTTTAACCTCTCTGCTAACCAGCTTGTATGGAGCGCTGATGGGCACAACTTTTTCCACACCGGGCAAAACTTCTAGACCGGTTGGAAATACTACTTTAGACTCTCCTACTGCTCCTATAACAACCCTTCCGGTCCCCTCAATTCGGTGCGGAGCAAAACCCATCTCCATTAATTTCATTTCTACATCTTTAATCGTTTCTTTCTCCGCTGCTTTTTGCATTACTACAATCACTTCTAAAACCCCTTTCGAAAATTTTTATTTCATGTTGTTTACTCAGCCAGATTTTCATTTTTAATTTCAGGTTGCACTTTACAAGTTTTTACTGCCCGCGCCTTATATATTCACAACAATTTCCTTCAATATATTAAATGATTCCTGGCAGTCCAGGTATAAGTGCCTTTAAACAAAAAAACCGCCCCTGCAAGGGACGGATCTTTTTTCCGCGGTACCACCCATTTTGATAGATATCCACTCATTAGGTACGGGCTGCTTATCGGTCGCCGATACCTTCTTCCATTAACGGAGAAGAACCGTTTACACCTACTTAACCTATCTACCAGGTTTTCAGTAAAAAGCTTCGAAGGGAACTTCACTTAAGATCCAAACCAACCAGGCTTTCAGCCTCTGACCCGGTCTCTCTGAGAGGCAGTTTTCTTAACTTACTTTCCTTCTGCATTGCTTTTAGCATTATAAATAATAAATGAAGTTTAACATATTAATCGGAAGAAGACAAGTCCCGGTTATAATTATTCATAGCTGTTTCTATACCATCTGTTACAAAGCTCAAAACTGCATCTGCAGCTTTAACAAGAGCCGGTTCTATTAAATCTTGATCTTCCAGCCACGGTTGTAACACATAATCTGAAGGCTCTAAACCCTGGGGTGGCTTACCGACACCAATCCTCAAGCGAGAAAATTCTTGAGTATTTAGAAATTCAATAACCGATTGAACTCCACGATGACCTCCCCCTCCACCTTGCTTTCGGAGCCTGATTGTTCCTGGGGGGAGATCAAGATCATCATAAATAATCAAGATCTTATCTAAGTCAAGCTGATAACTTGAAACGATTTCTTTCACAGCCAAACCACTGCGGTTCATATAAGTAAGTGGTTGAGCCAAAATTATAGTCTTTCCAGCATACTCAGTTTCGGTTAAAAGGGATTTATAGCTGGAAATTGGCGGCCTAGCTTTTAAACGGCTAGCCACCATTTCTACTACCCGGAAGCCTAGATTATGTCTAGTGTGTATATAATGCTTTTTAGGATTTCCGAGCCCTACAATCAAAAACATATAAGCCCTCCAGCCATATCCAGGCTCTTTCTTTGAAAGATTAATGCCCCTCAACCAAGGGGCATTCAAACTAGTTGTTATTTATCTGCCTTTGTTTCCGAGCTTAACTCTCTTCTTCAGTTTCTGCAGCAGGCTCTTCTTCTGCATCTGTTTCTTCGACTACTTCTTCCCCTTCTTCCAGTTCATCCTCAACAGCCGGCTCTAATTCTTCTTCGGCCATAGGAGCAAGCACCTGGGCCAAAGTAGTATCCAGGGGTGTGATTAACTCAATATCTCCTTCCAAAACCAGGGCTTCAGCAGTAACACTATCACCAATATTTAATGCTGAAATATCAATGTCAAATTGTTCAGGGATATCGCCTGGCAAACATTTAACTTCAACTTCCCGCTCTACCAGGGATAAAACCCCGCCTTCCGCAACACCAGCTGGATCACCAACAAAGTTTAGATAAACAGGGACTTCGATCTTATCGGTCATTGAGATTCTAATAAAATCTACATGGAGAATACGGTCCTGATAGAGCATATCTCTCTGGATATCTCTAAACATCACCGTTTCCTGCCGAGTTTTTTTGCCTTTTGCCTTGACCTTAAGATCAAGTAGAACATTTCCGCCTCCTGTCATTAAGACCTGCCTTAAGGTCCGACCATCTACGACCACGGATAAATTATCATCGCCTCTTCCATAAAGCACTGCAGGAACTTTATCTTCACTGCGCATTTGGTTGAGCTGTCCCTTGGTCAAGCTGGGTCGAGCTTGCACTTCCATTTCCATTCTATCCATTCATTCCAGCCTCCTTCTGCAATAGTATACTGCAGGAAGCAGCGAAGATCAACTCAATCGAAAAGTTCACTTACTGAATGCTTTTCTTGAATACGAATTATTGCTTCGCCAATTAATGGGGCCACTGACAAAGAGGTGAAACAATCATTCAAACCCCTAAACATACCGCGATCAACAGGAATAGTATTAGTATAGACAATCTCTACTAAACTTGAATCGCTAAGGCGTTTTAATGCAGAACCGGAAAAAACCGGATGAGTGCAACAAGCATAAACGCTTTGTGCTCCCTCTTCCAGCAAAGCTTCAGCCCCAAGTGTAATTGTTCCAGCAGTATCAATCATGTCATCAATAAAGATAGCCGTTTTGCCTTTAACATCTCCAATAATATTCATTATTTCAGCTTTGTTTGGAGCAGGTCGCTTTTTATCTATTATTGCTATCGGCATAACTAATCGGTTGGCTAAATCTCTCGCTCTTGTTACACCACCTAAATCAGGAGAAACAACTACTCCATTTTCAATTTCTTTATCTATAAAATATTTTGCCAGAATGGGCAGCGCAGTTAAGTGATCAACTGGTATATCAAAAAAACCCTGGATTTGGCCAGCATGTAAATCCATGGCTACAACCCGGTTTGCACCTGCAGTCGTAATTAAATCAGCAATTAGCTTGGCAGTAATAGGGTCTCGAGCCCTGGTTTTACGATCCTGTCGGGCGTAAGCATAGTAGGGGATAACGGCATTTATGGAATTAACCGATGCTCTTTTCAGAGCATCTATAATAATTAACAGTTCAAGTATGCTTTCATTAATGGGGCCACAAAGTGGCTGGACTAAAAAAGCATTGGCTCCTCGTACACTTTCTCTGATGCTGATCGATATTTCTCCATCACTAAAACGAGTTACCTCACAACAGCCAAGAGGAAGCTTTACATAATCTGCAATTTCTTCTGCTAACTGCCGATTTGCACTGCCACAAAAAAGCTTAATTTCTTCACCGTTGATCACCTTAAACCCTCCTGAGCGAATTTAAACCTTTATTGTTAAAAGATTTGTAAATACCCTTTCTCTTTTTTGTCTTGTTTTCCTGCTAGAGACTTAATGTTTAAAAAGGAAAAATCAGTGAAGCAAAACAGAACATCATGGGATTAAGCCTGTAAATATATGATTCAATTATCTATTAAATGCGCGAATGGGCCAACCATAGAACCACTATCCAGCCTGCAATTATTAACAACTGAATAGCTAATCACACTATTGTCTTCAATAATTGCTTGAGAAAGGTAGCTCCCCGGGCCAATTATACATTGCTTCCCGATATTAGTTCCTTTTTCAAGCACACAGTGCGGCCGCAAGACCGTATCCATTCCCACTTGAACATCTATATCTATATAAACCGTATCCGGTTTTTCTATAGTAACCCCGCTTTGCATCAGCTTAAGCTTAATTTTGTGTTGCAAAATATCAATCGCTTCCGCAAGCTGAACTCGGTTATTTATACCCAGACCAATCCTGTAATCATCTAAATAAAAAGCACCAACCGGATATCCATCCTGTTGCATCATGGTTATAACATCAGGCAGATAATACTCTTGCTGCATATTATCAGTTTTGAGCTTGGGTAAATAGTAACGAAGTAACTCCAGGTCAAAACAGTAACTTCCTGTGTTTATATCATTGATTTCTCTTTCTTTAGGGGAAGCATCCTTATCTTCAACTATCTTGAGAACTTTTCCATTAGAATCCCGCACTACCCGACCATAACCGGTGGGGTCAGGAACTTGAGCAATAGCAACAGCAGCTCTATTTTCATGATAACAAGTTAGTAATTCTTTTAAATAGGAGGTTTCCAATAAAGGAGTATCCCCGCATAGCACCAATAAAGATCCTTTTTCAGGAAGCTTATGCAAAGCTTCCATGACCGCATGGCCAGTTCCCAGCTGCTGTTTCTGAATAACATAGGACCACTTATGACCAAGAGTCTCCTGAACTTGCAAAGCACCGTGGCCCACTACAACCAGAATCTGGTTTGTCAGCTCAACGGTGCTTGCTAATATATATTCAAGCATTCTTCTACCACACAATGAATGGAGAACTTTAGGTATACGAGACTGCATCCGTTTCCCTTCTCCTGCGGCTAATACAACCGCCCACAGCTCCGCCATAATATCCCCTCCCATAGCATAACTACATTGCTATTATACTGCAGAAGCAGAAAAGGGACAAAATTATACCTAAGGTTTAAACTTTTACAACTTCTTTCTCCATTTCAATGCTATAAGCCTCTAAAACTGCGCTCTGAATTTCCCCCCTGGTATTTGCATTTATAGGATGAGCAATGTCTCTGAACTCACCGTTAGGGTTACGTTTACTGGGCATGGCCACAAAAAGGCCGTTGTTACCTTCTATAATTCGGACATCGTGTATTGCAAAGCTGTCATCCAGGGTAATTGAAACAATTGCCCTCATTTTCCCCTGTCGAGTTAGTCGCCTGAT
>PWMM01000172.1 GCA_003558195.1 Syntrophomonadaceae bacterium | reverse complement strand
TGATCCTCCGTGAACAGTACCCGGTTCAAAGGTATCCTGAAAATAGTCGGGAACAAATAGGGCACATCCCCCGGGTTTACAGTGCTTGTACGCTGTTTGGAATGTCTTTTTAAGATCCGTTTCAGTGGTTAAGTAACTGATGGCATCATGAATGAAAACAGCATCAAAGATGCGATTCAGGTTCAATGTCCGCATATCTCCTTTTAAATGTTCGCATTCTGGGTTCAGTTCTTTGCTGAGGGAGAGCATCTCCGGAGCTAGATCCGTTAATGTCATGTTGAAGGTATTTTTCAGGTAATAAGCGTTGTGGCCTGCACCACAACCCATTTCCAGGACAGTTTTTGCTTCCGGGTCGTGCTGCAGTAACAGTTCTTTGTAAATAATTGCTTCTTTTTTATAATCATCCACAGGGGTTAAGAGAGGATACCAGTTACTAAGAGTAGAAGATGAGTAAAGTTTGTTTAAGCTGGTCATTTTTAATCTCCCTTAACCAGAATTGTTACGAGGTCCCTTTTGGTTTTATATTACTAATAAAATTTGCAATCGGTCAAGTTAGAATAATAAAGTCAAATAAATACTATTGCGTGTAGTAAACTTTTGGTGTATGATATTAACACTATAGGAACTATAGTAAAGCAGGGAGGCGACTTTTTGAAAAAGCGTTATTTTAGTGGTTATAAATTAGGTAAGCCTGGACTAGAAAAGGTGCTTGGCAGCCTTGAAAGTGAAATCATGGAAGTGGCCTGGGCTTCTGATTGTGAAGTCAGTGTGCGTGATGTGCTAGAGGCCTTAAAAGATGATCGCGAACTGGCTTACACTACCGTAATGACGATTATGAGCCGCCTGGCAGATAAAAAGATTTTAGAGAAACGCAAGGAAAAAAATGCATTTCTTTTTAAGCCCACCATATCCCGTGATGAATTTACTGGTCAGGTGGTTGGCGGTTTAATTGATGATCTCTTAAATGATTTCAGTGAGGCAACGATGAGCTATTTTGTACGCCGGGTTGGTGAAAAAGATCGGTCTGTTCTGGAAAAGTTAGAACATGTCATTTCTGAAGCAAAGGAGTCCAGTGATGATAACGAGGTTGAATGAGCTGCACAGCCTGATTATCTATATAATTTTTGGCTACACCTTGTTATTACCCCTGGTGCTGGCTAGCCTGCGATTTTTTAATATCAACGGGGCGGTTCAGCGATTACATATTTATCTCGTTGCTTTTTTGACCCCACCAGTAGCATTTGTTATCTACCATACACTTTTAGTAAAGCGTTGTGAATCAGGCTTACCCCCGCTGTGGTCAGAAAACACTTTTCACTTGCTTTGTACTATTACCGAGGGAATGTTGATAGGATTTGTGCCTCTTTTGGGTTTGTTGTCAGTTATTGCTGTTCTTAGGGCTACGGCTGCAGTATTGATGGTAAGGAGGCTTGAAAAGAAAGCTGTCACTATAGAAAATGAGCTTTCCGATTTTGTTTATAGCTTGGTCATAGAAAAAAGTAAAAAACTTGGTATGGCTTCACCTCGGGTTATTTTTATCCGGCGGGATGATTTTGCCGCTTTTACCATCGGATTTATTAAACCAATCATAGTTATTAATTACGATATGGTTAAATTTTTAACAAAACGGGAAATTGAAGCTGTCATTAGCCACGAGCTTGTTCATGTAAAAAACAGTGATTCATTGAAAAACTGGATATTATATTTTATCCGGGATGTTGTGATATTAAATCCTTTGAGTGCTTTATTGCTCAGGGGTTATATGACAGAGAAAGAAGTGATTTGTGACCAGAAAGCGGCTGAACTGGTTAACCAAAAACCGCAGGAATATGCATCAGTTTTGCTAAAAGTGTGGCGTTCTTTAGCTGACAGGCAAAAAGAGAGCTCGGCACTGGCCAGTAATTTTACTGGCAGTAATGATATGGAACGCAGGGTACAAGCTTTGCTTGATAGTTCACATGGTAGTACGGCAATTTCCAATGGAGCGGTTTTATTTAGCGGAGTTATCCTGTTCTTAACAACTTTATTCTTTTTAGGGCTTATTTGCTAGGTAATAAATTTTTTGCATTTAAATACTACATCAGGTAGTAGAAATGGAGGATGCTGATCAGTGACTATAAAAAAGGATAAATTTTTAACCAGCAGTAAGCGTGAACAATTTACAGGGAAGGGAAAAAGCAAGCTGTCCTTGTTTGCTGCTGTTGCTGCCCTTCTGGTAGTGGCTGTTATTGCCCTGCTCGTATTTACAGGCAGTGATGACAATGAGGTTGCAGATTCACCTTTTGGCGAACCGCTGGCCAATACACGTTCATATATGGGGCAGGTTGTTTCAATGACCAGAGTTGAAGCAGTTGTTGACCAGGAATGGGCAAGTATACCCTTAGATGTGCTTGAAGAAGCAGATATCGTTTACTTTGAAGTTGAGAATAAGGATGGTTTTATGGTGCCAATGATGGCTTACATTACACCGAGTGGAAGAGTTTTTACCGGCAGTAGTATGTGTGAACCTTGCCAGGGTCGCTACTTTTCCCTGGCTGGTGAAACATTGGTCTGCGATAACTGCCGGACTACATATACAATTGAAAGCCATGAGTTTTTATCAGGATCGGTTGCCTGTGGTTCATTTCCACCGGTCTATATGGAATCGGTGCTAGAAGATGGCATGGTCAGAGTTAGCCTGCAGGATATTTTACAATGGGAAAAGAGGGTTTACTAAAAATAAGGGAGGGTATGATAATGACAGAAAACAAGAATTTTGGGAGCGAAGGCAGCAGTAGTACAGCAAACAGGGAGAACATGACTGGCAAATTGATGCTTATAGTTTCGCTGCTAATAACCGTGTTGCTGGTGTTTATCTTCATCAATAGCACTATAACTGCACGCTCAGACGGAACAGCTGAAAGCACAGGGGGAAGCTTCCCGATAGCAACTAGTGGAAGTTGCTGCAGCGTTGGCGCTTTGCAATCCGGGGGTGATGAGGCACTGGCCAGGGGCGCAGTTGAATATTATCGTGAAGGTGGTGGAGATATAACCGGAATCCAGGCTTTAGTAGATGATTTTGGTTGTCACCAGGAGATTAGCCTTATGCGCGACGGAGAACTTATAAAACGTTACTCTTATCTGGATTCAGAGTATATTGATATTACACCATAAAAATAATCAGATCTGAGGTTTTGAAAATGAACCTTTATTCTATCGCGTTCAATAATATGTGGAGGCGCAAAAGTCGCATTCTATTTAATGTGACAGTTCTACTAGTCAGCACGGCTATAACTGTAACTCTTTTTCTGGTTGTTGATTCAATGCGTCTTACACTTGGAGATCAAATTGATGAGTTTGGTTCCAACCTGGTAATTGTTCCCCAGGCTGAAGGGATGGAAATCAGTTATGGAGGGACGGAGGTTGCCAATACAGCAATAGATCTGGATCAGCTAAGCGAAGCAGACCTGGAAAAGATCAGTACCATACCAGATTACAGGAGTATAAACATAGTATCACCGAAAATTGTTGCTGCTGTTAATGTAAATGATGTGGGAATAATCATGGTTGGGGTTGAACCTCGGCGAGAATTTATGATGAAACCCTGGTTCACATTGAGCGAACAGGAAGGGATAGAACCTGGGTTAAATCCAGGTGACCTTGCTTTGCTGGATCTGCCTGAAAAGGGTCTCATTGTAGGCTCTGATGCAGCCAGGGTTTTAAATCTAAAAGCGGGGGATTTAGTTGATGTAAATGGTTCAACATTTCAGGTTGCCGGTATCTTAAATCGGCTTGGTTCAGTTGAAGACGGTCTGCTGATAGGTAAGCTTTCCACGGTTCAGGGTCTTTTAAACAGGCCGGGTGAGATATCGATGATTGAGATATCAGCTTACTGTAATGAATGTCCTGTCGAAGAACTTGCAGCCCAGCTAACAGAAGCTTTGCCCAATGGACGTGTCACCGCTTTGCGTCAGGCAGCTCTTCTGAGGGAAGAGACGATTGATCGGTTTTCTCTTTTTTCCTTTTTGCTTACAGGAGTCATCCTGGTGGTGGCCATGCTTTTAGTTCTCACTTCAATGATGGGCTCAATCCATGAAAGAACCCGTGAAATTGGTATATTCAGGGCTATTGGCTTCAGGGGTAGCCATGTTATGCAGATAATTCTACTGGAAGCAGGTGTAGCCGGATTGCTTGGAGGAATTGCCGGTTATCTTAGCGGGCACTTGATCGCTCGTAACTTTGGTAGTTACCTCTCAGGTGAAAGTATTGAATTAGCCTGGCAAACCGACTTGTTTTTACCTGTGCTGATTTTTTCTACCACCGTTGCTTTACTGGCAGCGATTTATCCAGCTTACCGGGCGTCCAAACTGGATCCGGTTGAAGCGTTGCGATTTATTTAGGAGGAAATTATGGCAGACTTATTGATAAAACTCGAGCAGGTTAAAAAGATATATAAAACAGGAGAAGCTGAAGTTGAAGTTCTCCGCAACTTATCGTTGACAGTACCACCTGGAGAAGCGGTTGCGGTTATGGGGCCATCTGGTTCGGGAAAAAGCACTTTGCTAAGTATTATCGGGGGTTTAAACCTGCCCAATGAAGGCAAAGTAATTATCGATGGGATTGATCTCTACTGTTTAAATCGTGAGCGAAGGGCAGACTTTCGCCGGGAATACTTAGGGTTTGTTTTCCAGCATTTTCAGTTAATCCCATATTTAACCGCAGTACAGAATACGATGCTTCCACTAACGACAACTCGTTACCCGGCCAGGAAAAAGCGGGAAATGGCGATGCAAGCTTTAGAACGTGTAGGGATGGAAAGGAAATGTAACCGACTGCCTAACCAGCTTTCAGGTGGAGAGCAGGAAAGAGTAGCCATTGCCAGGGCGATAGTTAATGCTCCACCGTTAATGCTTGCCGATGAACCAACCGGTAATCTCGATACCACGACTGCTCAAGATATTATGAAGCTGTTCAGCAGTTTAAATAAAAGTGGTCTGACTATACTAATGGTTACCCACAATCCTGAAAATACTAAATATATGAAACGTACTATCGCCATGCAGGATGGTGTGATCGTTAGTGATACCGACAGCCTGGCGGTTGTAGCTGGCAATGAAATTGAGTTTAGAGAAAGTGCTGGTGAACTTAGATGAGCCTGCTCCAGATTGCTTTATATAATTTGAACAGAAGAAAAAGCAAAGGTTTTTTTATTTTTACCAGCCTGGTATTAGCTTCAGCAGCGGTGGTTGCAATTCTGATTATTATTTCGACTATGCAGGACGAGATAAGTGAGCAGCTGGCTGATGTTGGAGCTAATATCGTTATAACCGCAGACAGGGGAGGGCTAACTTTTCAATATGGTGGTATCACGATACCGGAACTAGTTTTTGATTCAGTTACCCTGACCGAAGCAGACCTTGATGCTATTGACACTATCCCGGACAGGGATATGATAATTGCTGTAGCGCCAAAATTGATTGGAACTGTTTCTAGCGAAGATCAAACCATTGTTTTAATGGGGGTTGATCTTCCCGGGGAACTTGCTGTGAAGCCCTGGTTGCGTTTCAATGATTCCGGTAAAAAAATCGATAAACCTGTTGAAGAAACTTCTTACGATGGGCAGGTTGAGATGATGGAGATGGACTACGAAGCGCTGATTCTAGATCGGATGGTAGATGTGCCTGTTCTGGGTAATGATGAAGCTATAATTGGTGGAGTTATGGCAGAGGAGCTGGGAATCTCGGAACATGATAGCTTGGAACTTGGAGGAAAGGAATATAATCTGATCGCAGTCTTTGAGGAGACTGGATACTCGGAAGATAGCCAGCTTTTTGTGCCCCTGGGTGAAGTTCAGGACTTGCTGGACAGGCCGGGTGAGCTGACTATGATCGAGTTAACAGCTGATTTAAGCAAAATTGATGAAAGTTTGTTAATTGCCCAGTTGGAAAATGCGCTTCCCCATGCAAAAGTTACCGGTGTGAAACAGGCTGTAATGCGACGAAATGAGCTATTAAACACAATTGGCCGGTTCGGGGCATTTTCTGGCAGTTTAATAGTCAGCGCAAGCTTTTTCACAGCTTTGCTGACCATTTTTGCATCGGTAAAAGAAAGAACCCGTGAAATTGGTATATTCAGGGCAATTGGCTTCCGCGCTAAAGATATTCTTACAATAATAATCGCAGAAGCTTTGTTGGTCGGTTTTATTGCCGGGATAACGGGATATCATTTAGGATTGGCAGTTGCTCACAAGATATCACCGGCTCTAACCGGGATTATGCTTTCCGGCAGCTGGGAAATTACTGCATTACTAATAACTGTTGTTTTAACTGCTATAACGGGAAGCCTTGCCGGTGTTCTTCCAGCGATAAAAGCAGCACGTCTTGATCCTGCAGAAGCATTACGCTTTAATTAAGCTTATACTTTTTAAGGGTCAGATTGTCTGTGGCTGATTTACCGTGTAGGGGCTTTTCTTACTTGTTATATTGTGAGCAATCCGGTTTGCTGATGATTTTTATAACCAAATCGAATTTTCTGGCCTGCATTTTCCAGCCGATATTGCCAATTAAGCGGTAAAGCCAGTTAGGTATAAATGGAGTTGTGGGCATTTTCATTGCTTAAACCGTATGCTCAAGCAATGCTGGATAGCTTTTGAGTCCTGCCGTCTTTTCAGGTTAGCAGCTTGCTTGCTCACTGCAAATTAAGATCACGGGCAAAATTTTCACAGATAGCAAGTGTAGTTTCATTATGGCCAGCTTCCGGAAAACCGGCATTTATAATAACTACCATGTTCTGATTCCGGGGAACATCAAACCTCTGTTCAGAAATCAATTCAAAAAACTGATTGTTGGAGTCGGTAGCGATTCCATGTTCCTATGATGAGGGCTTTTACCTATCTTAAAGATCTTATCGAAAGTGATTTAGGTTAATATCTTATTCCTGTTTTAGTACCTTAAGAAGGAAGAAAAGAGCCATGATAATTAATGCTGTGAACATTATAACGAAACCTGTTTCTCCAGTTTGCACAAAGTAGCCGGGGCTTTGGATCAAAGTATACAGAAGGGCTCCAGTGGCGAGCAGGTAAATATTTACTGCCCAGGCTTTAGCCCGCAAAAGGCCCCATCCAGCTATTATCAGGGCTAAGGCAGTGACAAACTCAGCCAATAGGTGCATTGCGATTCTTGCTGGTTCACTTTCCAGTTCAGGTATTGAGCCAGTAAAGTAGAACATCATCCACATTAATATCATAGATATGCCAACAACCATAGAAAAAATGGCAGAAGCTTTATATCTCATCGTTCCTCCTCCTGTCAATAAAACGCAAATGTCCTGAAGTTAGATAAGATTGAGATGATTTTACCAGACAAAAGGCAACCCTGCAATTGCTTGAGGTTATCGTTTGCTTCAGCAGGATACATAAAAATCTTTAGTGGTGATATAATCATTTCAAGTTTGCTGCTAAATCTTTTTGACAATAAAGGAGTTAGATCATGCCTAAGGTAACGCTAGAGGAGAAAAATCATGTCTTGTTAATAGGTTTAAACCGCCCTGAAAAAATGAACGCTTTTGATCTCGACATGTACTTGGAACTTGCAGCAGCACTGGGCAAACTCCACCACGAAAAAAATTTACGCTGCGGCCTCTTATTTGCCCACGGTGAACATTTTACTTCTGGACTGGATATGGTTAAATGGATCGATGTGTTTAGCAGCGGTTCTTTCCCCTCACTTCCGGAGAATTCCTGCGACCCTTTCGGCCTTGATCAGCAAAGGGTTCTTTGTAAACCGCTGGTCATGGCAGTTCAGGGCATTTGCTATACCGTCGGATTGGAACTGATGCTGGCAACCGATATTCGGGTAGCCTCAGCAAACACTCGCTTCGGCCAGATTGAAGTGAAAAGGGGAATCTACCCTGTAGGTGGCGCCACGATCAGGTTACAGCAGGAAGTGGGCTGGAGTAATGCCATGCGCTATCTCTTGACTGGGGATGAAATATCAGCCGAAGAGGCATACCGGATTGGTTTGATCCAGGAGGTAACGGCACCGGGAGAACAATTTAAGCGTGCTCTTTCAATGGCTGAAACCATCTGCGAACAGGCCCCGCTCGGCGTGCAGGCCACCTTACGTTCAGCGCGAATCACCCGCAGGGAAGGGGCAGATATGGCTATATCCAGGCTTCTTCCAGACCTGCAACCAATTATGAAAAGTGAAGACGCTATAGAAGGAGTCCAGTCTTTCATCGAAAGACGCAAGGCTAATTTCAAGGGCCGGTAAATTATAGTTATGAGCAAAGTAAAACAGTAAAGGTGCATTTAATTGCAAACATATATGTTGCTATTTCTGGCTAATTTAAGGTGGGGTAATAATTGGATCGAAAAACAAACAGCTCTCTTGTTATGCCTCGATAAGTACGGCGGATATATAGCCGTGTTTTGGGTTGCTATCAACAATGCCGGCCTGGTAATTCCCGGATCTCTTTTACCCTTATTCCTGGTATTTTCTTTAGATAGTATCGGCGGTTACTGAGCAGGCGGTTTCTTCTTGTATATGATCAAGAAAAGTTAAGGAGCATATTGTAATGAGTAAATCTTTTAAGGGTGGAGTTCTGTTAATAATTGCCGGAGTATTTCTGTTGCTTAACCAGCTCGGAGTTATTATACCCGGAAAGGAAGACGGATGAGAAAAATAAAACTACTTTCGATCATTTTAAAAACCAGCGGTATGTCAAAGGTTTTATCGAGTTTCCTGGTTTTCTTTCTTATTGCTGCGATTATAATATGGCTAGCTGACTCTAATGTGAACAGTTTTTTAGATGCAATTTGGTTCAGTTTTGCAGTGGTTACAACAATCGGCTTTGGAGATATTGTTGTGACCACTCCTTTAGCAAGAATCACAGCTATTATTCTTGCTGTCTATGGAATATTAGTGATTGCCGTTATAACAGGCGTTATTGTCTACTACTTGTCGGAGGTAATAAAGCTTAAAGGATCCAAAACTGCTTCAGAGTTTTATCATGATCTTTGTAACCTGGATCAGCTTTCACAAGATGAGCTAAAAGAGTTATCCTCTAGGATCAAAAAGTCATCTAACGACAGCTAAAAGGAACTTGTATGATTATGGGCAATGTACTTTTAAGCTAACCAAACCATCTTCAGGGGAAGCAAGTTTTATTGAGCATTAATGGTAATGGTTTTACCGGCTTTTATTTTTACAGGATCGAAAATGTGATTAATGAGAACCGAAAAAATAATGCGTTGAAACTTATTTTGCTAATATGTGCCGTGATCATTTATGTTATTTCTGATCATAACAAAGCGCATAAATAATAATTGAGGAGGTACAATATAAGTGAAATCTTTTAAAAAAGAACTCTGGTTTAAGACCAGGGAAAGAAGAGCGTTTATTAACATTACTCCCCAGGTCCAGCAGGTTCTTAAAGAGAGCGGGATCCAGGAAGGGCTGCTGTTGTGTAATGCCATGCATATTACGGCCAGCGTTTTCATAAATGATGATGAAGCGGGGCTTCATCATGATCTGGAAGTCTGGTTGGAGAAACTGGCCCCTGAGAAGCCCCATTCGCAGTATCGGCATAATGGTTTTGAAGATAATGCCGATGCGCATCTTAAACGTTCAGTGATGGGTAGGGAAGTGGTGGTAGCTGTAACCGGGGGCAGTTTGGATTTTGGCACCTGGGAGCAGATCTTTTATGGTGAATTTGACGGCAAGCGAGATAAAAGGGTTCTAGTTAAAATAATTGGGGAATAAAT
>PWMM01000278.1 GCA_003558195.1 Syntrophomonadaceae bacterium | reverse complement strand
TAATGGCTTATATCAGAAACGTCATGATCGCCGAATTGGCTGTCGTATAACCGTTGGACGGTATCGTAAATATATAGACCGTCACCGGCTTTTGTGGAGGATTTGATATTCCAGATTAAAAAATCCTTCTCCAAGTTGCTGGCAATACTTTCTGCCAGCATTGTTTTTCCCGTACCCGGTTCACCCTTGATTAACAGAGGCCTTCCGAGGGCTATCGCTACGTTAACGCTGTTTTGCAGTTCTTCTGAGGCGATATAGCTACCGGTTCCGGTAAATGAGTTATGGTTTTCGCGCAATGTTACTGCCTCCCCTGTTTAACTTAATATATAATTCTATTGCTCTATTGCATTTTACTGGATAGGAACATGGCCTGCAACTATGTCTCTTTGAAGGAAATAAAATGTTTTTATAGAATAATATCTAAGTTGCAGCGATGCCCTGTAGCTCTAAAGATCAGTGCCGGGGTGGCAACAACCATATCCAATAACTGAAAGAGCCGGTATTATGAGTAACAATATCCTGGTAAGAGTCGAAAAGGAGAACTTATGAAAAACATAATAAAGGATAAAATAAAAAATGAAGCAGTACTTGGCGCATTTCAAGGGTTTAATTCTCCTAACCTGGTGGAAATAATCGGATATGCCGGGTTAGATTTTATTGTTTTTGACTCTGAACATGGTTATATGACAGCTGAAACCATGGAAAATATGGTTCGAGCCGCCGAATGCAGCAGACTGACTCCTTTTATCAGGGTGCCCCAGAACGAAAGGCAGTACATTTTAAAAGCCTTAGATATTGGAGCTTTCGGTATTCATGTTCCCATGGTAAATACCAGGGATGATGCTGAAAAAGCGGTTTATCATGCCAAGTATTATCCCAGGGGAGGCAGGGGTTTAGCTTTCTCACAGCGCTCCACGTGTTACGGGGTGGGTGTCGATAAACGAAAATACCTGGAAGAATGCAACCGTGAAACTATGGTTATGGTTCATTTGGAAACAAGACAGGCTATTGAGAACCTGTCCAGCATTATAGAAGTGGAAGGGGTTGATATCCTCTTTATAGGCCCCACAGACCTGGCCCAGTCTCTCGGTTATTACGGTGACCCTTCTCACGAAGAGGTTCAGGAGATGATCGCTGGAGCAATTGGTCTGATAGTTGATAGTGGAAAAGTGCCCGGTGTTTTCGTTACCGATCCTGTTTCGGCATCCAAATGGGTTGAACTGGGGGCAAGATATCTGGCTGGTGGAGTAAGCGGTATTTGTGCTAAAGCTTTCCTGGATTTTAAAGATAAATTTAAAAATAATCATTAATCCTGGAGTGAATCAGCCTTGAGGATTAGTGCCTGATAATCTAAAGATCATTTTTTCCCGATGGATTAAGGAAAGATTCGCCTGATCAAGCTTTCCGGGCTTGAAGTCTTACGCCGTTTTTCCGATGCTGGATGATGTTGATAAAGGCCCTTAATTATTGTAAAAATCAGAGCATATCAGGTTTTAACTAAGCATGTCAGTTATCAATTTATACTTTAAGCCAAATAAGCCTTATTTTAAAGGCATACAGGGCTGTCGGGAACTTGAATTTATTAATTAAAGAGGGTAAAGTACTAATGTTATGTTACAATCCTTAATTAAATGGCAATAAGTTTTAGCTTATGAAGGGAAGAATTTACATCATGAATTGCAGCCTAATTAAGAATGTTAACATTCCCTGTTCTATTTTTTTGATAAGTTCCGCCTTAATTGTTTCATTAACCCTCGGGCTGTTTAATTATTTCAACAACCAGTTTTATGTAGTTTACATCGGCAATAGCGAGCTGGGGGTTGTAGAGGATTCCAGTGAAATTGAGCTTTTTGTAGAAGATCTCACTGAGTGGTCCAGTAATAAGTACGGCCTGGATCTGGAATTTAATGAAAACCTGATCATCCGTAAAGAAGTAAGGCCCGGGAGTAAGCCTGATGTTTTAGCTGTACGTGAAAGGATTAAACACTTATCTTCTTTTCGTACGGATGCCTATATGATTCAGGTGAACGGAAAGCCTTTTGTTCCAGTTGCCTGCCAGTCAGACTTAGATTTAATGATTGAGGCTTTAACAGAAGAGTATACAGTGGAAAGTAATGCTGGTTCTGCAGAAATAGTTGATATTGATGTCTCCGAAGATTTATCCCTACAAAAATTAATAATTAATCCCGATAGCCTATTTACAGCCTCAGAGGCTGCTTCTTTATTAAAAAGTAACGGTTATGAGCAATGTTATCACAGTGATCCAGAAACAGAATTAATAATGCAGGGTTTCACAAACGGTATTCAACCGAAGAGTCGTAATTTTGGTTCCAATGTAAATGGAGCTCCAGTTGGTAACGATCTTAATCAAGAAGCAGAGCCAGAAGCTGACTTTATTTTAAACATCACTACACTTGAAAAGGTAACCGAAGTGGAAGTAATTCCTTTTTCTACAGAATATATTTTCGACGATGATATGCTGATAACAGATAAAGAGATTAAAGAGCCTGGCCAGGATGGAGAAAAGGAAATTGTCTACCAGGTTAAAAGACAAAATGGAATTGAAATAGAGCGCAAATTAATCAGTGAAGAGGTTATCAAGGAACCCCAGGTGCAAATTGAGATCAAGGGACGTAAAAATCCACCGGCAAGAGGTAGCGGTAGCTTTATCTGGCCGGTCCAGGGAGAAGGAACTATTTATAACGCGTTCAGTTCCGGTCACCCGGGAATTGATATCCATATTGCTCATGGCACCAATGTTTTAGCTGCCGATGATGGTATTGTTACCTATTCTGGCTACGGAAGTACCCAGGGTAAATATCTAATTCTACAGCATGGCCGGTATTGGACCCTTTACCTGCATAACAGTGCACACCTGGTTTCTGTAGGAGATCGGGTTTCTAAAGGGCAGCCGATTGCCAGGGTCGGCGCTACCGGGCGGGCTTTCGGCCCCCACTTGCACTTCGAGATAAGGGTTGACGATGGCTCAAACCAGTGGGATTCTTATTACCAGCACAGACCGGTTGATCCGATGCGTTTTTACAGGCGTTAAATGGATCAAAATTATTAAATCCTGCCTCAAGTCTGGCAAGTCTTTTCATCATTTCACAAATAGTGGTGATTAGTGTTTTTAGCGTTTTAAATGGCAACTGTCATTTAAACTGATCAGGATAAAATCAGAACCGGTAAACCCTAGTTCGTTTACGCAGCTTGGATGCTGTTGCAGTTTCCAAAAAGCATTGGAAGTTAAACCTAACAGTCGACAGAGCAAAGCCTTGTTTACAGCCCGGTGAGAGACAATCACAACAGTTTTTTCCCGGTGGTTGCGGGCTATCTGGTAAAGCGCAGATTCTGTACGAAGAGCAACCTGGTCAAGGCTTTCTCCTCCTGGGAATTTTACAGCACCCGGTTCTATTTTCCACAGGTTATATAGTTCAGGATATTTATTTTCAACCTCTGGCAAAGTTTTACCTTCCCAATCACCAAAGCAGATATCTTTAAAATCTTCTGTTTTTATAATTTCTGATCCTGGACTGATATTAGAGGCAGCTAGCTGGGCTGTTTCGTAAGCTCTGGCAAGCGGGCTGGAAATAAAAAGCGGATCGGTGAGTTTCCACCGAAGAAGGTATTCTCCAAGCGCTTTGGCTTGCTTGCGTCCGTTATCATTTAAGGGGATATCAGTGTGGCCGCGAAATATTTCTTCCCGGTTCCATTCAGTTTCGCCGTGGCGAATTAGTAGTATCTCAACCATTATGTAACTCCTTACCTGGTTTAGTTAGTTACAGTTTTAATAGTGTAGCCGCTTTTCATTATAGCCCAGTCTTATAAGGGTTACAAGTTATACGTTTTTGCAGGTATGGCCCTTAAGCTTTTTAAATGCTATGCAAATGCTGGAGAGCATAGAAACTGGATAGCAGGGCGCTTAGTCCTGGAAGCAGGATCAGCCTATTTTATCATTATGAATTAACACTGTGACCTTATGTTTTAAAATAACCATGAATCTTGCTACCACCAGGTTTCGAAAATGCTGACAGCACGTTCTTATTATCTAAAGTGGGGTGAATCAAATGGAAGATAAAGGTGATTTTAAGTTAATTGAATCTTTTGAGGATGAAGATGTCTACATACTCAGTAAGAGTTTAAAAGAAAAATGGTTTAATTATTTATGGCAGAGCTTTGCAGCCGGGGTGATTACTTTTTTAATTCTCTTTGTTTTCTCAGAGTTAATTGCTTTAATTATCCTGGCCGGAGTTGGCTCTACTTTTTTTACAATTTTTGCCCTTCCCGGGCTTAGAACAGCAAGCAACCGTAATATTATCGGCGCTTATTTAATCTGTATTGTGGTGGGACTATCTTGTACTTACATTGATTCAGCCAGTTTAAGTGGAGGAGTTGCTATTAGTGTTGCTACCCTGCTGATGGTCATAACTGATACAGAACATCCGCCCGCTGCCGGTGTAGCCCTTGGTTTAGCTATGACCCCAAATCTCGATGACGCTTACGGGGGTTCTATATTTGCCTTGACCGGGGCATTTGTTGCAGTGGTCTTAAGAAGTTTGCTTGCGCCCTGGCTTGAAGACTTGGTTTAGCTATACCGAAGGAAAGGTAAAAACCTGGTAATGTCTTTCGAGGGTGGGTGATTTTACTTTTTCCCGGCCTGGCTTGTTTTAAACAGGCAATCCTTTAGTGCAGGACCAAGTTTAACATTACCGCCGCCACCAGTTTTTAAAAACCTGATTATTACTGAAACCTGCAATTACTTTTCAGTAATTTCAGGCGACCTGGGGTGAACGGCTTAGAAAGTTATTTACCGGTTACCGATAAATAAAACCGGCAGTAACTGCCGGTTTAAAAGTCATACTATCTTTTGATGGCTTTATATGCCTAAACTTTTGTAACGTTTGTTGCCTGTGGTCCACGTTCTGCTTCAACAACTTCGAATTCAACCTGCTGGCCTTCTTCTAATGTTTTGAAGCCTTCTTCCTGAATTGCTGAATAATGAACAAACACATCATTGCCGTCTTCTTTTTCAATGAAACCGTACCCTTTTTCTGGGTTAAACCATTTAACACTGCCTTGCATTAAAAAAAACCCTCCTAAATTTTTCCCCGGTAAAGGGGAGCGTTATGTGGTAAACAATACCATAAAACGATTAAAATAGCAAGGATTCGGGCTCATTTTAAATTATACAAAAGTGGGAATGGTGAATGATGTCGAAGTCTTAGCAGGTGAATTTGAATTGATCATGTTTATTAGCAGGACATTCATGCTACCTAACACCGGGCCTTGATTGTTTGATCAAGTTCCATAACAATCAACCTGACCTGGTTTGAAAATCGTGATCACCTATTTTAAAGAATGATTTTCTTTTTTCCCCGCAGTCAGGGCGATATTTTGATTGTGTAAACTATTAATTGCCAGCTTTAGGTAGAACAATAGAATTAAAAGAGGATCAATACTGATCTAAAGCAAGTTTTATAGATTGTTGATTAGAGTTATATAAAAACCGCAGGCTTCAAGTATTTTTTCTATTGCACAGTTTTCATTGGGACAGTGAGCCAGTTTATATATACCCGGGCCAAATCCTATACTTGGGATTCCCATACTTACCGGTGTCACAGCATTGGTGCTAAAATCCCAATAATCGTACCCTGGCTCTTTGCCAAAAAATTGCCGGTATGAAGCGGCGCAGGTCCGGCTGAGTTTATGGTCTGGATCAATTTCCCAGGCTAAATGAAAAGGCTTGTACTTAATATCCATACCGGTCCAGCTTTTGCGGTGCAGGTTTTTTATTTCCCAGGTGGCATTTTTGCCGGCAATGATACTTTCCATTTCAGCTTTGATTGCTTCTGCTGTTTCTCCGGTTACAGTTCTTCTATCAAGGTAAGCCTGGCTACTCATAGGGTACGGCATTCAAGGAAACACTGCGCGAAAAAATATCTGACATGACCAGTGTTTTTCGGGGGCCTTCCAGTTTGCTTAGTTTTTGATTGGTCATATCAACGTTACAGATGATTTCAGCCATTTCATAGATGGCATTCATACCTTTTTCCGGTGCTGAACCGTGAGCAGATACCCCCCTGGTAGTGATGGTGACCTGGGCTTTGCCTTTGTGCCCGGTTACAATTTTGTTATCAGATGGTTCGCAGGTGATATAATAATCAGGTTTGATCTGCAACTCCCGGAAAAGATGTTTTAAGTTCTCGCCGTCGCAATCTTCTTCCATGACTGTGCCTGAGATATAAATAGTTTTTCCTTCATCCAGACCCATTTTTTTAGCCAGGGCTCCGGCATATATGGAAGCAGCGGCAGCTGATTTCATATCTACAGCACCGCGGCCAAACAATGTTCCATCAACCAGTTTGCCGCTAAAGGGTGGATAATCCCATGTTTCCTGGCCTTTAACCTCTACCGTGTCAAGATGGGAGTCGAACATTATTCTCTTTGGCCCATTACCAATTCTTCCTGTAACATTACCCATGGCATCAATGGTGACTTCATCATAGTCCAGTTCTACCATTTTTTTGGCTGTAAACCTTACCGCTTCTTCTTCCTGACCTGAATAACTTTTTATTTTAACCAGGCTGGAGGCAAAGTTAATAAGCTCTGTTTGAATACTATTCAGGGCAGGCCTGATCTTACTGGTCATAATTGTCGGTTTCTCCTGCCAATTATTGTATCACTGGACTATTACAGGCGATTAAAACAGGTCATGCCATTCGGGAACTGCTTTTGAACCCGGCTTTACATTGTCCATGTGAAAAGATTCCGTGATTTCTGCAGTGCCCTCAACAACCATGTCTTCATAGTGATAGCCGCCTGACCACTGGCTGCTAATATCTATGTAGCGCTTGGTTGTCCCACCGGTGGTGCTTGCTTCCTGGTTGATTTTAAAGTAATCACCGACGTAATCTTCACCTGTTAAAACTTCAACATAACCGTCTTCATCAAATCCCAATTTAAAACCATCTTTGTGTACTTCTTCACCGTTTTCCAGGTCAAACTCTTGCTCATGGGGGCCGTGAGCAGCTTCAAATTCTTGGCTAATTCGCCCTTCTTCACCCGGGTCAGCCTCAACTTTAACAGCCCAGACCTGGTCACTTACTTCTTCTAGGTTTAATTCTGACTTACTATCTAGATCTGTTTCACCGGCAGCTATATCTATCACTGCGTCAACTGAAAAGCCGGTAGAAAAAATAACCAGCAAGACTAAAGGGGCTGCGAAAATAATAAATTTTACTGGAGTCTTCATATTAACCAGGCTCCTTGTTAGCAAATTAATCTTTAAAAGTTTGCATGTTTTTTAATACAATTACTTAACTGTGACTCTAACATAGTTAAAAAGGCTCTGTCAATTTAATAAAACTTTAGCCAGTGTTGACGGAAGTATGAGCGAAAGAACTTTTTATTTGCTTACCGCAAGCTAAGGCTGTACAATAAAAAAAGATGATTATAAATAGCTTTCATGGGAGGTCGGGGTGTCTAAAAAAAACTATACCCTAGATTTGCATCCTATCTACAACAGGGGAGATCTAATAGATAGCGCTTTGCATGAAGCTTTTCATAACGCCGAAAAAGCGAAAGCGCGTGAACTGGAAATTATATGTGGCAAAGGCAGTGGGCAATTAAAAAAAAGGGTTCTTCGTTTCCTTGATCGAAAGGATATTCGGCCCAGGTATCACCGTTTAAAAAAAGATCCTGATAATTTTGGGCGGATTTTTGTTTATTTCAAATGGAATTAGGTTTAGTGATTTATGCAAAACTTATAAATTTAACCCTTAACTTTAAAATACCGGGCAAGCTGGGTAAGCCTTGTGGTGAAAATTTAGCCAAAGAGGGGTTTTTTAGAACAGCTAATTATAGAAATGGTCTGCCCTGGTTAAGATCTTAAGCTTTAAAGACCTGCTTAAAGCTGGCGAATGTTAAAACTATGGTCCCGGAAAAGCCAGTATGCGCTTTGTTTTTTAAGAGCTTTTTTAGATGATTATTTCAAAACAGGTTTAAGAATCATGCTAAGAAAAGATCTTATAAAATTTTTTAGCCCTGGAGGCTGATCTTATTATTAGGCAGGGAGGGATGACCCCGTTGGATAACAAAACTATTATTACCGTTGCCCCTACCGGAAATGTTCCCGATAAAAAAATGAACCCCTTCACTCCGGTTACCCCGGAAGAGATTGCTGAAGACGTCTATAATTGCTACCTGGAAGGGGCCTCTGTTGCGCACATTCATGCCAGGAATGAAAAAGGCGGTCCCACCACTGACCCGGTTGTATTTCAAGAGATCATGGATCGAATTAGAAAAAAGTGTGACATAATAATTCAGCTATCTACCGGAGCCAGGGGTGGAGGGTTGGAGGACAGGGGCGACTGTCTCAGGTTAAAGCCGGAAATGGCCAGCCTGACAACCGGTTCTTCAAACTTCCCCGGTGCTGTTAATTATAACCCGCCTGGTTTCATTGAAAACCTGGCCCTAAAAATGCACGAGTTTGGGGTAAAGCCGGAATTGGAGATATTCGATTTATCTATGATCGAAACAGCGCTTTATTTATTTAAAAAGGGCCTCTTAAAAGCCCCCTTGCATTTTAACCTGGTTTTAAATGTACCGGGCTCATTGAAAGGGTCTGCAAGAAATCTATTTATCTTAAAGGAAAGTCTGCCGGCGCAATGTACCTGGACAGTTACAGCAATTGGTAAAAGCCATAAAAGGTTGTGCGCTTTAGCGCTAATCTTAGGTGGTAATGTCAGGGTGGGTTTGGAAGATGTGCTTGAACTAAAACAGGGCAGGGCCGCGAGCAACCTGGAGCTTGTTAAAAATGTTAAAGCGATGGCAAAAATGCTGGACAAAGAAATCGCCAGCCCGGCCGAGGCCAGGGCCATTTTAGGGATAGCAAAATAGATATTAATAACTATTTACTGCTGGTTTTACGGATAGTTTAAGGTATCTACGGATCCTCTTTTGTTCCGGTGCTCAATCCGGAAGGTATGATTCTTTAAATCGGCGATAAGCATAGCGCTGTATCCTGCAAATGATCGTTTAATTTTAAGGATATGGCTGGCACAGTTTTTATCAATCTCAATTGCACCCTGAAAAGCGGGTGAGGTGTTGCGGAGCCTGATCATCTTTAGCTGTTCAAGAACCACGGGCATTTTTAAACTGCTCTCGATTGTTGCAGGGGAAAGGTTGGTGCGATTTATTTCTTTATGGCCGGAAGGACCGGCCTGTTCGACTGCTTCGTAATTGTTTTTCCCGGCAAAAAGGTCTAAGTACCATACCTGGGGGGTGCCCGGAATAAAAAGCTGAACAGCTCTGGCCAGGAGCATTTTTTGCTCATTTTCACCCAGGGCGCTGAAGAAAGTTGTGTTAACCTGGTAATAGGCTATTTTTTGGCCATCAGAACCGTAAAGGTTTTTGATCAAACCGCCGCGCTTCACTAAACGGTTTACCAGTGCATCTATTTCCCTATCGTTTAATAAACCGGGTTGATATTCACCACCAACTTCTTTTCCTTTTAAATCCAAAGCCGGGATGCCATCGTGGCAACCGAGCATGGATATGGTTTGATACCGGCTTTTAATTAATTCATCAAGCCATTTTAATAAAGGTTTGTTCAAACCTCTATCGATGGCATCAATAATCAAACCTGGGAAAAAGAAATCATAGAAAGGATAACCCTTTTCTGCAATATCTTTGTGCAACCCGCTGCCATACTCGCTATGTATTTCAGGAAAAATCACCAGGCCATATTTTTGAGCCATATTATTAAGCCTTTCCAGGTATTCCCAGGTTTCAGGGCGGTTAAAAAAATTAGTCCGCCCCGGTTTTTTATGCAGGTAGGCAAAAGCGTCGAGACGGGCAATCCTGGCGCCATGCTCCTTTAATTTTTGCATGGTCTGGTCGTAAAACTGCCAGACCTTCTCACTGCCGGCATTTAAATCGAGCTGCCCCAGGTAAAATGCTTTAGACTCGATTACTGCAATTATTTCTTTTCGACAAGC
>PWMM01000089.1 GCA_003558195.1 Syntrophomonadaceae bacterium | reverse complement strand
GCTCTCGCGCCCCACGCCGATCAGTGGGCATTTCTGGAACAAGTCGAAACGATCGCCGAAGCGAAGCTGGATGAGCTGATCGAACTCAACGACCTGGCGCTGCCGGCCCCGGCACCGGGGGGGACGGCGACGGATGGTGAGCCCGTCGCTCTCCAGCGAACCTTCGGCCTGCCGCCGTGCATCCAGCGCATGCTCGAGCAGGGCGTCACCGCCATGCAGCGCGTCGCCTGCTTCCGCCTGGCCGTGCAACTGAAAAAGGCCGGGCTGCCCGAAACCATGGCCGTGACGGTGCTGGAAGCCTGGGCGCCGCGCAACCGACCGGCCGACGGCAAGCAGATCATCACCCCCGACGAAATCCGCGACCAGACCCGCTGGGCCTACCGACGCCCCTACACCGCCATCGGCTGCCACGATCCCACCGTCCAGGCCTTCCACGGTCCGGACTGCCCCTGCAGCAACTGGGCGTCCGCTAATCCGCGCCGCCCGTCCACACCGCAAGGACATCCAACGCGCCAGCCCCGGGCATGCACTGCCACCTGAAGGAGCTCACGAACCATGGCCAGGCAAGACCGGACCCGACCCAACGAACGAGCCTCGCGTGATGTCGAGATACCCCAGGCCGGCGCACCGCGCATCACGCGTCATCCCGAATTCCAGCTGATGCACTGCCCCGCCTGTGGCTTCCCGTTGACCGACCTCGACTTCGACGACCGCTGCATCCAGTGCGGCCGCCGCGCCTGCCCGAGCTGCACCGATTGACATGCACAGCCACATACCCGCCATTGACCGCCAAAGGAACACCGTGACGGAGATAAAGGCCATGAGCACCGACGAAACCCCCACGACCATCATCGCCAGCGGCTGCGTGGAAGCCGCCATCTTCATCGACCACCAGGGCGACAACCGTTCCGCCGAGGTCCGTGTCAGCCGCTGCTACCGGGACGGCGCCCAGTGGCGCCGATCGAACCGATTCTACGTCAACGACTTGCCGCGGCTGCGGCTCGTATGCGAGGAAGCCTACCGCGAGCTGGCGCTGCGCCGGATCAATCCCCACAGGCGGCCTCACAACGATCAACGGGAAGCGCACACGCGCTCCGACGACGCTTGCCCTAACGCGTGATCCGATGACCGAACGAGACGCATCCACCCTCGCCGGCATCCTCGGCGGTCGCGTCTGGCAGCCGCTGCCGGGACTGTGCTACGTGCTGATGCAACTCGCCGATGGCAGCGCGGTCATCTTCGGCGATGGCGCCGTTCGTCATTACGCAGACCTCGAGTCGATCGAAACGGGAGACCCGCTCAACGAGATCGAGTTCAGCGACCGTGAGGCGCCGTAGCTGCTCTATCGATCCCACCGCCGACAATAGCGAAGGTTGTACGTCAATATGACCTGGTAGTATGCAGCAGGATCCTCCTGCTTCTGCCGCAGCAATCGCTCGACGACTTCGCAGGCGTTCAGCATGATCACCTTCATCTCCTGGTCCGTGATCCGGCTCAGTTCGGGCCGGTCCAGCAGTTCTGATCGCTCGCCCGCATGCAGGTCTTCCATCGGCCCGTTACGAAATGCCATCGCCACGATCGCATTGGCCTCGTCGCGCAGGGTGAATCCACCTGGAAAGCGGCCTTCGATGGCCTGTCGAAATGCGTCGTATCCGTCGGCCATCATCGTTCCCGTGCGTGAGGCGCTGGCGTCGCCCGCCGCAGACAGTATCCTCCACGCTCCGCCCGGTTGCCAGCACAAAGTCCCGCACCGCATTCATCAGGTGCGGTAAGCCCTGCGGCGTTGATCACGGTGTCCGGGCTGCGCGGCTTGAGGATGCCCGGGGGACATCCGCTGCCCCTTGCCCGTCCTGGAGGACGCAACGATGGCACTGCGAAAGCTTCACGACCAGGTCATCTTCCGTGATGAGCGGCGGTACGCCACCTTTCCCAGCCTCACGCGTGCTGGCGACGGGCAACTGCTGTGCGGCTTCCGGCTCGCTCCGCGCGAGCCCGCGGGGTACAGCCACCTGCACTCGCGATCGCGCGCGGTGCTGCTGCGCAGCGGCGACGACGGCGCAAACTGGTCTGGCACGCCCACGACCATCTGTCCCGATGATGAACTCGGCCAGCAGGATCCACAACTCGCCACCTCGGGCACCGGGCGCGTGTTGGCGTCGTTCTTCCGCTGGCAGGCGCACGCGGCCTCGGAGGCCGACGGAATCGCCGAGCTCCACCCGCATGCGTCCAAGGAATGCCTCTGGAGCAACGCGGGGCTGGGCTGTTGCCACAGCGACGATGGTGGGCAGAGCTGGGGCGCGATGGGCCGGCTGCCGTTCCCGTGGGACGTCCGCGGCGGTGCGTCGCGGGCACCGGCGGTGACGCTCTCCAGCGGCCGATTGCTGCTGCCGTGCTACGGCACCTCGCCGGCCAGGCCGCACAGCGCGGGCTATCTGATGCGCAGCGACGATGACGGCGCGAGCTGGTCGTTCCTTTCGGTCATCGCCGACGGCAATGAGAGTGACGAGCGTT
>PWMM01000113.1 GCA_003558195.1 Syntrophomonadaceae bacterium | reverse complement strand
TCTTACTCCTCTCTCAACAATTATTTACTGCATAGATCAATGAATTATCCTACTAAATAAACTGTGCTGGATTCACCAATTCTCTGCAGTTATAGCTCAACCTTTAAAAGATATTTAAATCATGATCAAGATGAAAATCCCTGCCATTCTTTAAAGCAATTTTGATGGGTATAAAGAAATGTGAAAAGAATAAATCGGGCTCTGATCAAATCATTTGCTTTTTAAAAACGCCCTTGTAAAACTTCATCCAACTGGGCTATGGTATTACAGGGCCACATATCTGTTAATACAGAAACTTCCCGGACTGATCGATGCTCACTCCATTGTTCCCGTGGAAGAGGGTTCAACCATATTATTCTACCAGCCTGATCATTAAGCCTCCTCAGTTCATCAATAGCATAATCAAGGGCAATAGTCCTGGTATCACTTACCACAATTATGGTAGTTCTCCTGTTTATCAAGTCAGGATATTTAGCTCTTAAATGATATAAAGACATACCAAGGTTTGTTCCGCCGCCCCATGTCTCGCTACGCTGTATAATATGCTCTAAAACTTGATTAATGCTTCTGCGTTTTTTTATCTCCGGAGTTATATTTTCCAGTTGATCAGAAAAGCAGAAACAGGATAAATCTCGCACTGCTTCGCGTAAACCGTACAAAAATTGCAGTGCAAAAGCGCTATACTTCTTCATGGAAGCAGAAACATCACAAAGAAGCAAAATTTGTTCGCGAGTGCGATGCTTAGGCTTATACTTAATTTTAAAAATAGTCCCACCATATCGTAAATTGTCACGTAGAGAACTACGTAAATCAATTACTCTACTTTTAGGCCCATGTTTTCGCCTGCGCAGTATTTGAACAGCCAATTTTTTCGACAATCTTTGGATTATCTGTTCTACCCTGGGCATTTCTTTTGTATTTATGAATTGCATATCCAGTTCACTTAAGCTGTCCTGGCCGGAATTACCAGCTGAACCACCTCCACCGGCTACGGATCTAAAGTTTTTTTGACCTGTATGGTTAACGTCACTTTGATCTTGAGTATTTGTTGTACGGCAATAACGAAGATGGCTTTTAACAACTGTTTCCAGAATCGGTCGAAAAGGTTCCTTCACATTAACACCCGCTTCAGTCTTATACATAAACGTCTGCAAACGTTCACGCTGCTGGACGGACATTGTACTGTACTGGGCCAGCTCTTTCGCAGTTAACTGCAAAGGTTCTCCTTTAAAAGTTAGCTCGTTGCCAGCTTGTTTTATATTATCAGCATGCTGTTGTTTGTAAGCCGCGGTTCGTTCTTCCCCGCGGGAATGGACCTCTGGTGGTGCAAAGAAATAATCAAAAATGCTATTAAATATAACCCTATCTCGATAATTTTTGATCAAAGTAGCCTGTAAAGTTACTTTAAAATTGTCCCTTGAAGATAAATCAATGCTTTGAAGAGCCTGCAGGGCATCCATTGTTTCACTGGAGCTAATTGGCAATCCTTCTTTTCTAAGGATGTTTGTAAATATAACCAGGTTTTCTGCAAGATAGCTGCTGAGTAGTTTATCTTTGGATATCAATTTACAACTCACCCTCCATCTTTACCCTGCTTTAAAAGGTCATCAATGCCTTGCGAACCGATTTCCGTTTTAAAGAAATCCTGGTCCGCTCGTGTTTTTAAAATTAAGTTTAAAGTGTCACTGACCAGTTTCCCATCAAGCTTCTTTTTACTTAAAGAAACAAGAGCCCTGGCCCAATCCAATGTTTCTGCTATAGAAGGTTTTTTACGCAAGTCATCTTGACGCCTCAGGTTAGCGGCCACCCTGGCGATATCCCAGGCCAACCGATCAGCTACACCGCATACTTTTGCTTCTATAATTTCTACTTCCTCTTCCACAGATGGAAAATCTAAATAGAGATAAAGGCACCGCCTTTTTAATCCATCAGATAATTCACGTTCATTATTGCTGGTTAAAACAACTACAGGAATTTGATTAGCTTGAATAGTTCCCAGCTCAGGAATGGAAACCTGGAAATCGGAGAGTATTTCAAATAGAAAAGCTTCAAATTCTGGATCGCATTTATCTACTTCGTCAATTAATAGCACCGGCGTTTTTAAGGCCCTGATAGCTTTAAGCAGCGGTCTTTCTAAAAGGTATTGCTCAGAAAACAAGTCTTCTTCTTTGACTTGTTTTTCTTCCAGGTTGCGATTCATTTGGATTCGCAATAATTGACGCTGGTAGTTCCATTCATAAAGCGCTTTTGTTTCATCTAGTCCTTCATAACACTGCAACCTGATTAACGAAGTCTGCAAAATATCTGCCAGAACCTTGCCCATTTCTGTTTTCCCTACCCCTGGCGCACCCTCAATGAGCAGGGGTTTTTTCAATTCTAAGGTTAAATAAACGGTCAATGCAGTGCTATCATCGCAAATGTAGCCTGCTTTCTTAAAACCATTTTTTAAATCTGCAAGTGAAAAGTTCATTCTATACTTACCCTGACTTTCAATAATTAGTACAGGCAAGACAT
>PWMM01000047.1 GCA_003558195.1 Syntrophomonadaceae bacterium | reverse complement strand
GGGTTCGAATCCCTCTCTCTCCGCCATATGCGCCCGTAGCTCAGCCCGGATAGAGTAACTGACTACGAATCAGGAGGTCGCAGGTTCAAATCCTGCCGGGCGCACCAAAATTTAAGGGAAACCCCAAAGATAAGCACTTCCGGGGGTTCCTTTTTTTTGTTGTATACAGTAGGAGCATCCTATAGGGTTGGTATCTACAGGTTTTATAAAGCAATTAAAAGTAGCTGGTTAAGGATTTATTATGCAACAAATTTAGTTTCTTCGATTATTAGTTATTTAAAGCCCACAATAAATATATAAAACACTAATAAATAACATCAGTCATATTCATTATTCATATTTTATCTTTACGGTCAACTATTCCATAATATATCTAATCAAAGTTTAACTAAATCATAATACAGGTGGTGGTAAAACAGTGCAACATTTTTTATCAAATCGTTGGGGTATTATATCGGTCGGTGTTTTTATTGGCATCCTGGCTGCGCTGCTGCAGTTCTGGGGCAACCCGCCTAATATGGGGGTTTGTGTAGCCTGTTTCGAGCGTGATATTGCCGGTGCCCTCGGCCTGCACAGGGCTGCAGTGGTTCAATACATGCGCCCGGAAATTATCGGCTTTGTCCTGGGCTCCTTTGGAGCTGCTTATTTGTTTAAAGAATTTAGATCAAGGCTTGGATCTGCTCCTATCGTCAGGTTTGTCCTTGGAGCTTTTGCCATGATTGGTGCTCTCATTTTTCTTGGCTGTCCCTGGAGAGCTTTGCTGCGCCTGGCTGGAGGAGACGGGAATGCTATTTTAGGATCACTAGGCCTTGCCGCAGGAATTTGGATTGGGACTTTATTTTTAAAAAGCGGCTATAACCTGGGGCGAGCAAATAAGTCTCATACTTCAGCCGGTTGGATAATGCCTATAATTATGCTTGGGTTTCTGGTCCTCATGTTGATAGATCCCCCGGCCAGTGGAGAAATTCAAGGTAATTTCCTGTTCTACAGCCTGGAAGGCCCCGGATCCATGTATGCTCCCCTAATAGTTTCACTGGTGGTCGGTTTAGGAATAGGCTTCCTGGCTCAAAAAAGCCGGTTTTGCACCATGGGGGCTATAAGAGACTTAATTTTATTCAAGCAAACCCATCTTTTTGGGGGCCTGGTAGCTTTGGCTGTGGCTGCATTCATTACAAACCTGGTTGTTGGTCAGTTCAATCCTGGTTTTGTTGATCAGCCTGTTGCTCACGACCTGCATATCTGGAACTTTGGCGGGATGCTAGTGGGTGGACTTGCTTACACCCTGGCTGGAGGATGTCCCGGTCGCCAGTTGTTCCTGGCCGGTGAAGGCGACGGGGATGCCTCTATATTTGTAATCGGAATGATTGTAGGGGCTGCTTTTGCCCACAATTTTGGCCTGGCCAGTTCGCCGGCCGGGGTTACTTCAGCCGGTATTGGAGCTCTCATTATCGGGCTCATTGTTTGCCTAGCAATTGGCTTTACCATGAGAGGGAAATAAGGATAATGTTGTAAGGAGGAATGAAAAATATGGAAAATATTGTTGATGCCAGGGGCTTCTCGTGTCCACAGCCGGTCATTATGGCAGTTAATGAAATGAAAAAAGCAGGCCAGGGTGAACTGACTGTTTTAGTAGACACCGATACTGCTAAGGAAAATATAAATCGTGCTACAGCTGCACAAGGCTGGTCGGTACTTAGTGTTGAGCCGGAAGGTGGAGGCTATAAAATTAAAATTGGAAAGTAAACAGATGTATTTATAAAAGAAAATAACATCAAAATTTACTTGAAAATAATATTGCCGACATCGATAATTAAAAAGCCTGGATTGTAAATTAAAGTTTGACATGGCAGGAGGTTTGAATTATAATAAGTAACACAATAATAAATATCGTGTTACAGTTTCTTTCCCGGACTTCAGGAAAGATGTTCGATTTCCTGTCACCCTTTTAAACAGGCGGGCTTTATTAGCCCGCTTGTTTAATTAAAAAACTGCATGCACAAGAACAAAATTTTATTGGCTTATTAAAAAAAATCCAGGGTATCTTAAAGATAGCCTGGATTTTAGTTCACATTTTGCTTTTTATATCTAAATAAGTTCTACAAAAAATCGTTGATTAATAAACCGTTAGGGTTTTTGCTTCATATTCAGGTATTAGCTCCAGCTGGTTTAAATATTAGTCAAACTAAAATGTGGATCCACTTGGGCTGCTACTTTCTTGTTCCCACCACCGGGATTCTGTAGCCTCTCCTTCTGCCGGTCCCTCCTGGATCTGACCCTGCGCAAAGTACACTGTTTCAGTGGTACCATCAGGATTAGTCTTCGTGAATTGACCGTCAGGGTTTCCTCTAACCCAGGTTCCGCTAAGCTTTCCACCATCTGGATGTTCAAAAGTTCCCTCGCCGTGAGGGCTATCTTCAACCCATGCACCTGTATATTTACCACGCTGCCACTCTTTATTGCTAACCCGGGTGACTTCAGGTTCCTGCGCCTGTTCTTCAGTTTGGGTATCAGGTTCCTGCGCGGG
>PWMM01000292.1 GCA_003558195.1 Syntrophomonadaceae bacterium | reverse complement strand
CGGTCTACTCTGACCCGTCATTTTATTCGACTTCTTCGCTTTATCTAAATATTCTTTCCATTCCTCTATTTCCATTTTTTCAACCTCCAGTTGATTTTATTTGTTTGTGTGTATATTATTATGGGACTCTGGGTATATAAAGGTTATGGTTGTATATAGGCATATAATGTCTATACATAGAAAACAAAGTCAGCATCAGATTTCTCAACACCCTCATCAGTCTCAATCTCCCAAACATCACCCGAATCAAGTAAATATATATCATACCGCCGAGACCTATCCCTATTCCTTGCTTCAGTCACGAAATCACGACCACCATCCAGCAACTCTAAACAAAGCTCTATCTTCTTATTCCTATGGCTCGGTGTTTCACCACGATGAACCCGGATACAATTAACGTGTTTCTGTTCTGATATATCCAGTCTCTTTAAATGCCTCCACCTACGTTTAACATCACCCATAAAAACACACACCTAAACACGCAAATAATCACGACTACAACCCAAGTTACTCGCAACCTTATCAACCCTCTCCTTATCCACCCTGAAATAAGGACCATCATCAGTCTTCCTAATCAAGTTATGCCCACCTATCAATTCAACATAACGTTTAACCGTGTCACCACTTGAACCAGCAACTATCTGAATAACCTTCTTCACAATACTGATATTAAACTTACCTTCCTCCCCAAAGTTATTATAAAGAACATCCATAATATCAACGCATTTCTCTAACTGAGTTTTATTCAACGCCATCGTCACCACCATACTTCGAGTTATAAAGAAACAAAAGAACATCCTCCATCCTCTTAAAATCCTTAGAAATCTTAAGTTTCTTCAACTCTTTATGAAACTCACGAGAAACCATAACAGTAGTAGTTCCACCTTCCTTCTTATTAGGTTTACTTAAGTCTGTGTTTAACTCCCTATCTGCAAGAGCACTTTTAAGGTTTTCAGGTTTAACTCTAAATATATTATTACTTTCGTGTTTCCAGATTAAATTATTACGATATAAAGCTTTTACATATTCTACTACTGCGTCTGGTGAACCACCTACTTTCTCTATTTCCTCAGCGAGTTTATTACGGTAAAAATTCTTTTCACGTCTTTCTTTATAGATATTGTTTAGTGCCTGAATCCCTTTGTTTAACCTTGACATTTTACCTACCTATTTATTTAGTTATGTAAATTAGGGACTTAGGGTTTATAAAGTTAAGGTAATTCTATAAAACAATAGGAATACCGGAACAAGGGGTGTCAATAATACTTCCAGTAATAATACCGGAAGTAGGGTTTATTTAAAAGGCAGGGGTAAATCTATATTTCTATAAGCGTTTTATGAGAAACAAAGAGAGAGAAAAATCATAATAAAAATGAAATATAGTTGAAATAATCATAATAAAAATGAAATATAGTCCCGTTTAATTAAGGTAGTTATGTTATAAATAGTTATTGTAATATGTATTATATATGTTTTAGTTTAGTAGTTGTTTTTCTGGATTTATGGTTGATAGAAGAACTCTAAAAACGTTTATAGAAATATAGAACAAGGGTGGGTTTAAAAAGGGGGGCTACTTCCAGTATTAATACCGGAACTAAGGGGTTACTTCCAGTATTAAGCATACTTTCGATACACAAAAAAACCCTTTATATATCTTTCACAAAAACCGAAAGAGGAATACTATTTTAACGAAACCAGCCGAAACAATAAAACTATTAAAAACTATATGCTTTCCTCAAACGTCACCCTCTCACCAAACTCATCCTTCTTCCCCTTATTCCACTGCTCAACAGGACGAAGATAACCAACAATCCTACTATACACCTCACACCTCGTTCTTTTATCCACCGGTATGTCTTTAATTTCCATTAGTCTACATCTCCAAATTCATCTATTCTACTCTGCGTTTTGCCTTTCATATCCAATCCATATTCATCAAGCCGTTTATTTCCATCATTCATTTTATCTCATCCCTCAGTTTGGCTTCACTAAAACGCCCCCTAACATAATCCATAATCTGCTCTTCCTCCTCCCGCAGTTCAACTATGAAATCCCTAAATATTCCTCGATACATATCTCTATTCAAAAATAAAACACCTCTATTAATTAGTATCTTCGTTGAATAAAAATCTATTCTTTCAAGTAATCAATCAACTCAACATTATCCCCACTCTTACACAACTTTAAACTCGGGGTCGTTACTTCTTCCACGTAAATCGGGGTATAGTAAAACTTATAGCAAACCAAGGGAACAGCACCTATCTTGTTCGCCATCTTCATCATCTCAACAGGTTCATCTTTAACGTATAACCTTTCTTGAGTAGTTGTTCTCTTACATTGAACAAGGTAGTTCTTTTTCTCGCTTAAGGCGTATACGTCGATTGGTCCTTTTGACGCTGGCGACCGCGTTGAATCAAACCCGTTGTTCCGAAAAATATTAGCAACTTCCCACTCCAAATAGTATCCACTTTGGTATCTGTTCATACATGTATATATAGGGTTATAACCTTTTATTCCTTAGGGTT
>PWMM01000251.1 GCA_003558195.1 Syntrophomonadaceae bacterium | reverse complement strand
TTCAAGTGGCAGGGTCAGAGTTTTCAGCGTTTTGGGTTAATAGCATCTCTTAAAGTAACACCCTATTCTTCAGGCCTGGTATTACCTCATGAAAAGACCATGACTGGACCAAAGGAAGATCGTTTTCAACTCCTCAGGCACACTGGAGCCAATTTTAGCCCTGTTATGGCCCTTTTTTTAGATCAGAACCAGCTAATGGTGACCTGCCGGGAAAAAGTAGCGGCTAAAAGGCCTTTACTTGATGCTAATGATTATAGCGGCCATCGGCACCGGCTCTGGCTCGTTGACGATCTTGATTTAACGGTCCGCTTAACTAGCTGTTTAAAAGATTGTCCTGTATTGATTGCCGACGGGCATCACCGTTATGAAACTGCACTCCAGTACAGTCAACAAGAAAACCTGAATCACCTGCCCGGTGCAGGCCATATCCTGACTACCCTGATCGCGGCTGATGACCCTGGTTTATTGATGCTGCCAACCCACCGCCTGGTTTCTCTTCAGGATGATGATCAGAAGATGAAGCTGGACGAATTAATCGAAAAAGAGTTCACTTTTATTAACCGGGACGTACCCGGTGAGCTTGAAACAGAAACTTTCAACCAGGAGCTAGAGACCCTGGCCTTAAAAAAAGGAGCCATCGGGTTTATTGCTGCAGGTAAAGCAGGTTTTTTGGTGCCCCGGAGAGATATTGCCAGCACAGACCTTCCTTTAACCATGCTACATGAGCTCCTTTTGGAGCCCATCCTTAAAACTGAGAAAAAAAACGGACCCAATATTGAAGCAGGAACTCCCCAAAATCCATTACAACTTACTTTTACACCCCATATTGAACAGGCAATTACAGCTGTTCTGGAGGGCAAAGCAGATTATGGCTTTATCGTTGCCCCCACGCCTGTTGCTAAAATCCTTGAACGGGCCGGCAAGAACCTGATTATGCCCCGTAAGTCAACTTATTTTTATCCCAAACTACCGGCAGGGCTCATTATTTACCACGCTAAGCTAAGCCATGTTGATTAGACTGGTAATTACTGTTAGAAATAACATAAGTTAGGGGCTCCACCCCGGCGGATTATTCTCCTGCTGAAAGATCCTTTCTATAAAGAACACAAAACTTAACTGGTTGTCATTAGTTTAGAGATCCCAGAATTCTTTTTGAGCTTGAATAACCTGTTCCAGGCGGTTAAGTATATGACCGGCTGGTTCCCTGTCTTGATCCTTTGCTGGTTGATCCAGTCCCCATTTTCCCAGGGCATTTAAAACCTGCACAATTATACCGGCCTGCCCTTGCAGGTGATAACCGCCTTCCAGGCAGAGCAACATTTTACCATTACACCACCTTGAAGCTGCTGCAGCCAGCGTTTCGGCCATATATTTGTAGCCTGCTTCGGTCATGGCCATACCGGCCAGCGGATCACGATGATAGGCATCCTGGCCTGCTGATATTAGCAGAAGTTCCGGCTTGTACTGATCTAGAATGGGAATAATAATCCTCTCAAAAGCCTTTTGATATTCACTATCCCCGGTTCCCGGCGGAAGGGGGATATTAATGTTAAAACCCTTGCCCCGGCCCCTGCCGGTCTCATTTACCTGGCCTGTTCCCGGGAAAGCAGGGCTTTGATGGGTAGAAATAAAAAGCACTTCAGGATCTTCTTCAAAACTGTGCTGTGTTCCATTGCCGTGGTGAACATCCCAGTCTACAATGGCAATCCTTTTGAAACCATAGTCTCGTTTCGCAACAGCAGCGGCAACTGCAACATTGTTAAAGAGGCAAAATCCCATGGCCTGGTTATACTCTGCATGGTGCCCGGGGGGGCGGTTAAAAACAAACGCTTTATTCAAACCTTCATTGCCCTGATCAAGTATCGCTTTTAAGCCGGTTAAAACTCCTCCGGCAGAAAGCAGGGCAACCCGGTATGAATCGGGGACTATATAGGTATCCATATCAAGAAATCCCCGGCCAGACTGGCAAGCCTCTTCGATGGACTGAATATATTTTCGATCATGAATTAAAGCTACGTCTTCAATTGCTGCCGGCAAGGGGTCGATTCTAACAATTTTATCCAGGATCAGGTTTTCCTGCAAGGCAGCATTAATAAATTCAAGCCTTTCTTTTCGTTCCGGATGTTGGGCATGGGAATGAATTAGATAATCGGGATGGTAGATTATCCCTATTTTCTCCTCTTTATGGGTCATCGGCAAGCCTCCTTGTTATTATTACTATTTATGATTAAACAATGGTCCCCGGAATACATTTAAAGACCTGTATTTACCGGTATGGCAAGGACAGGTTCAGTTATGGATGCTTATCCAGTGCCTGGCAGAGGCGGTTCCATAAAAAAGGGCTAAATTTTTTTAGAACTACCGGACGGCCGTTGTCGTTCACGAAGGCATGTTCTGTGTAACCACTGGCCAGCAATTCCTCAGACCTTTTAATTTCGTAGTTAAATACCAGGCGAACATTATGGAGACTTTCCAGGCGGGTTATTATCTTTAACTCATCATCATAGCGAGCCGGCTGTTTATACTC
>PWMM01000005.1 GCA_003558195.1 Syntrophomonadaceae bacterium | reverse complement strand
GATGCAGCGGCGATAAAAAAAGTTGAGCCGACCATCAAGCCGGCCGGGATTCCGATTAACAAAAAAACAAAACCGCCTGTAACTGCAATTGCTAAAGTAGTTAAAACTTTAACCCAGGAGTGCTTTACCGAGACCCATAAATCAACCAGATGGCAGCGGTTAAAGCCGGTGATAACGGAGCTTTTTTTAAGATTCCAAAAGCCTTGGTCCCTGTTTTTTAATCGGGCGCTTTCTGGTTCAGGATCGGTATTTTGCGCTAATGGTTGAGAGTTGTTATCTTTTATTAGCTTGTCTTCTTTTTGCACCGGTTTTCCGAACAGGCTGTTGTTGTTTTTTCTGTTTTTGATCCAGCCGATAATGGCCGGAAAAAGGATAATGGAACCGAGCATTCTGAGCAGTTGCATAAAAATCACCACTTCGGCGCTGGCCCCTGAGGCGACAGCCAGTACTGATATTTCCGGTAATCCGCCCATGCTGGCTGATAGAAGCGCGGTTTGGGGATCCATAACTGAAAAGCGGTTCAAGAAGAAACCGATTATAACAATCATGGTCAGGGCCCAGGTTACAACTACAAGGGCCGATGTTGCCATTGGTTTTAGGTTTTGTACTGATTTTTTATCAAGCATGGAACCCACAAAAATGCCAATCGTGATCTGGGCGACAGGAAAAAGGTAGTTGGGGGCATCAGGCAGGTCCAGGTGCAGCACCCGTAATGCCCCAATTAAAAAGATGGGGCCGGTTATTTCCGGTGCCGGGAATCGGATCCTGGCGAGCAAAAACCATCCCGCCAGCCCTAATCCAAAGAGAAGGGCCAGGTTTTGCAAGCTTTCAAGTGACATGACCTTATTATAACATTAAAGTACGGTCTATTTGTTTTACGTAAAATCCCGGTATGGAGGGCATCTATTTTTACTTAAAAAGTTTAATAGCTGATTTATGATGTACCGGAACAGCCTTAAAATTGCCTGGCCCTTTTAAGCTAATTCAATGGCAACTGCAAAGACTAATTTATTTCGTTAGCTTTTGGATCTACAGGTGGATCTTGTATCCCTACAAAAGGGGGGCGCTATCAGAAGGATGAAAACCTTCTTATTTCACATTATCCCTTACGGCTGGTGCACCGGGGGCGAAATTGCCTGGTGTTTTGATCCTGATAGCTATAAGGAAATATCGGCTTTTTCCATCTATGCTCAGGGTTAGCAAGTTATGTTATAATAATAAGGGTACGGTTTTATCCGGCCGCGAAGAGAGGGGCTTTAGCATTAAATGTTTCCGCTGCGTGATACAATAACTTACCATGGCGCCATTATCGCAACTATCGGCCTGATTGCTTTAAACACGCTGGGCTTTTTTTATCAACTATCTTTTGGTCCTCAACTTATGCAGACTTTGTTTTTCAATTTCGGCTTTGTCCCTTCCGCTTTTTTTGATAATCCGACCGGTGAATTTTGGACTATTTTCTCCAGCATGTTCATGCATGGTTCATTTGGTCACCTGCTCAGCAACATGTGGTTTATCTGGGTTTTTGGACCTGCTGTGGAAGGCAGGCTGGGATTCAGGCGTTTCCTGATATTATTTCTTTTATCCGGAGTGGCTGCTGCCCTTACGCAAGGGTTTTTTATGCCCGACAGCACCATTCCCATGGTCGGAGCCTCAGGCGGCGTATCGGGAATCCTGGGAGCTTACCTGATTATGTTTCCGCGGGCCCGCATCCTGACCATTATTCCACCCTTTATATTCTTCTTTTTTTGGCTTCCGGCTACCATTTACCTGGGCTACTGGATTCTAATTCAGTTCGTTTATGCTTTTTCCGGATTGCCCGGTGTAGCCTGGTGGGCCCACATTGGTGGGTTTGTGCTCGGTTTGGTTTTGATCTTATTCATGCGGCCCAGGCGAATTTATAAAGCCGATCCCTTCTGGGAATGCTGGCGAGATTACTGTTAATCCATTATTAATGAATGTATAGATTTAGGAGGTCTTGATTATGGAAAACCTTTCACAGCTGTTCTGGATTTTTATTATCATTACAGCGCTGACGCCCTACCTGCAACAGCAGCTATTGCGTTCCTCCCGCACCCGCAAGATGGCCGACCTGGAAAAGGCGCGGGGTAGCCGGGTCATCACCTTGATCCACCGCCAGGAAGCCTTAAACTTACTGGGAGTGCCGCTCACCCGCTATATCAATATCGAGGATTCAGAGCAGGTTCTGACTGCCATCCGGATGACCGATAAGAGCGTGCCCATTGACCTGATTTTGCATACCCCCGGCGGCCTGGTCCTGGCTTCCGAACAGATCGCGGAAGCGCTTTTACGTCACCCGGGCAAGGTGACTGTTTTTGTGCCTCACTATGCCATGTCAGGAGGGACCCTGGTGGCACTGGCTGCAGATGAAATTATCATGGATGAGAACGCCGTTCTCGGTCCCCTTGATCCCCAGTTGGGGCAATGTCCAGCAGCTTCCTTGATCAAGGTTTTGGAGAAAAAAGAAGCCAAGGATATTGACGACCAGACTATGATCCTGGCCGATGT
>PWMM01000334.1 GCA_003558195.1 Syntrophomonadaceae bacterium | reverse complement strand
TCGCTCCGGCATTAAATGCTTCCAGCCTGGCCTGCAGTATACATGATGTGGATGGAGTATGGTGATCCGGAGTTACCGTGGCTACCAAAATTAAATCCAGTTCAGTTGCAGATATTTTGGCCCTGGATAAAGCCTCACGGGCTGCCCTTTCAGATAAGTCAGCATTTGAAAGACCTTCTTCCAGCATCCTACGCTCTCGAATCCCTGTTCTAGAGACAATCCATTCATTGTTTGTCTCTACCAGCTTCTCTAAATCCGCGTTGGTTATAACCCGATCAGGGACAGCTGCCCCTGTTCCAGTAATAATTGCTTTATTTAGTAAATGCATTTTCCCCTCCATCCAGCTGACCTGCCAGATCTTCCAAGGAGGCTTGAAATTTTCCAGCTACATCTTTCTCAACAAAAGGATAAACCTGTTTTAAAAGGGCTTGTTCTATCGAAATGGCTTTAGAAGAGCCGTGGCATTTGATACAAAGCCCGTTTACTCCGAGCAAAGGAGCTCCTCCATATCCTGAATCATCAATTTCGTGCCGCAATTTATAGAAAACCGGCTGAAGCAGCATGGCACCCATTTTATAGCGGAATTTTTCTTTGATTTCCTGCCTGAAAAAGTTAAGAATAGTCCTGGAAAGACCTTCAGCAGATTTAAGGAATACATTACCTACAAAGCCATCGCAAACCACTACATCCACGGTATTTAAAAAAACATCAGTTCCTTCGATATTACCATAAAAACCAGGAACATGTTTCAGGCAAAGATCGTAAGCTTTTCTGACCTGGTTATTCCCCTTATTCGCTTCAATACCGACATTTAAAAGTGCGACACGAGGCTCAGGATTATTGAGGATTTGTTGGGCATAGATACGGCCCATGTAAGCATATTGCAACAGCTGTTCCGGGCGGGCGTCCATGTTGGCACCAACATCTAAAAAAAGGACTGGTTGGCCATGAAAACCAGGCATGGGCGTCAAAAGCGCCGGGCGGCTGATTCCACCGATCCGCCCTAAAAATAAAAGACCGCCGGCCATCAAAGCTCCAGTGTTGCCGGCGCTTAAAAATGCTTCAGCTTCTCCTGAACGTACCATCTGCAAAGCTTTAACCATGGATGACTGTTTTTTTCTTCGAATAGATAACCCCGGATCATCATCGGCTTCGATAACTTCATCGGCATGCCTGATTTCTATTCGCCCTGGGGGGTACTCTTTTTTTTCGAGTACTTTTTTAATCTCTTCATCTCTGCCGACAAGAAAAATATGTAAATCCTCAAGGGTGGCAAGGGCAGCCAGAGCGCCAGTTATTAGTGCTTCTGGTGCATGATCTCCACCCATGGCATCAATGGCCACTCGTACCAAAAGATCACTTCCCCGGTTTTTCAGTTTATCGCGTTTAAAAACAGATACAGTACGCCCTCCTGGCTAATTCCTTGCAGGCGTACTGTATAATTAATGACTAATTTACCTTGACAGCTTCCCGGTTTTTATAGTGTCCGCAGTTTAAGCAAACCCTATGGGTAGGTTTTAACTCGAAGCAATTAGGGCAAGGTACCAACCGAGGAGCTGATATCTTGCTGCCAGCTCTTCTCATATTTCTCTTCGATTTTGATGTTCTTCTTTTTGGAACAGCCACTGTAGAGCCTCCTTGTTAGAATTAGTCGCCAGATTTATATTCTTTTAGTTTCAGCAGCCTGACATCTATTTCGCTTTTATTATCTTCACACTGACATGAAAAAAGATTTAACTCCGCCCCGCAACCAGAGCAGATCCCAAGACAATCAGGTTTACAGGTTGGATTCTGTTCTTCAGCCAGAATTATTTGCTGACGGATATATTCATCCAGGTAGAGATAATCACCGGAAACAGTTAACATATTTGCTGTTTCTGCAGCCTGTTCAGCCGGCGATTCTTCATCAGAAGAACCCTTGACAACTGTGAAGGACTCTAAAAACCCAGTATTAACAGGTTGGGTAAAAGGCTGTAAGCACCTGGAACAAGTTGCTTCTAACGTGGCCTCTATGATACCCTTGATTAAGATTTCAGTGCCGCTGTGCGAAACCTCAATGAAAAGCTGAACCATGCCTCCTTCAGAAAAATCGTCACTTAAATCGCATAGTTCCCGCTCAAAGTTAAATTTATATACTTCTCCCGGCCTGTTTTTAATATCAGGCAGGTAAATAAACATCATTATCACCTCGAAAAAACTAAAGTAATTATATAGACCTTTATTTCCTTTGTCAACGCCGCTCTAAATCTCAAAAATTCTTCATAATTTGCCGGTTATGCCAGGTAAGAGCTTCTTTAATAAGTTACCCCATCGAGGTCAAGATCATCTCTTTCCAGGGTATCTTCAACAAAGGCAATTCTGATCTGATTTGGCAGGCAAACAATACTTTCATATGAATAATTAATCCAACCGGTATGAGCACAAATCCCTCTTGGGCACAGATCTTCACCCATCGGAAGCATCCTGATTTTTCCATCGTCTATTTCCACCTTCGCCGTATACTCCCCTGAGGGCCCAAAATTAAAAGTGTATTCAGAGACAACCCCTGGAGTCAATGACAATTCCGCAATCTGCTCGTTTTCTAAGTAGATAACGGCATATTTTTGTCCCACAGCCCCGGCTTCCTGCACATTAAACCATAACCCGGCTAAACCTGAGAAAAGAATAATGCCAACTATAATGTAGTCGGCAATTTTTATTTTCATTGCTGGCATAATCATCCACCTCTTTGCGATTATAACATATCCACCGGGGCATTGCTTTACATAATTAATTTAAGATCGCGTCAAGTCGTTTTAGAAAAATGAAACCTCTTCTTCAGCGTAAAATAGCGGTAGAGTCAAGAACTGGTCTACTAGTTTAGGTCAGAGCTAGTCACGCCTTCTCTCTTTTTCAGCTGACAGTATCTCAATGTCCTTGCCTTACCCTAGATTTCTCAATTCCCACTGCATCAACCCCGGCGTGCGGATTTCCCGCACCGGGCTTACCCAGAAGCTTTGCGTCAAGGTTTATAAATCCTGTCTGGCCGGGTCGGGCTGCTGAGCTGATATCTTCTTTGCCTGTAATCAAGAAACAATTCAAGTTCTCCTTAGCTAAAAGCCCCGTTCCTCATTTTTAGTCAAACCTGAATCTAAAATAAAATCCTGCTGATAGTTTTTACTATTCGTTTTTTTGAAGTTATGTTATTATTAAATCACATTATTTGTTAAGCTTTTTTTTAATCGATAAAAGGCTCCGGGGGATAGTTCAAGACCTTATAAAACATTACCTTACTAAAATGAAGTCTTTAAAATAAAATTATCTTTTGTAGCTTAAACCCTCCCAAGGAGGAATGACAAAGTGAGCTCCAATGAATTTATAACTGAAGAACAACAGGATCTATTGATAGAATTAGCTAATATCGGAGTGGGTAATTCAGTTACCGCTCTTTCAACAATGCTGCAGGATCAAAAAATAAATATGCAGGTTCCTGAAGTAAAAATAACTCCTTTGCAGGATGTACCAGATTCATTCAGTGATCCTGAAAGTTTGGTAGCGGCAACCTTTTGTGAAGCCGAATGTCCTGAATTAGGGTTAGTTTTGGTTTTTGTGTTACCATTTCACGTCGCCCATAAGCTGGTAATTAAGATCATGCCTGATGAAACTTTCGCTAATGATGAAATGGAGCAGTCAGCACTTATGGAACTGGGAAACATTATTACCGGTTCATACCTGAGCGCTCTTTCTTTCATGACAGACTTGATTTTTCAGGCTTCTCCACCAAAACTGGGTATTGATATGGCGGAGCGGTCATGGGCATGGTAATTGCAGAGACAAAAACAGTTGATGAGGAACTAATTCTACTTAAAACCGAATTAAGCATAGAATTAGAAGATATAAATGGGAGCGTATTAATATTGCCCGACAGCGGTTCCCTTACAACGCTATTTGAACACCTGGGAGCCTTTTAAATAAATCCTTGTTAACTACCAGACAACTTGTTATAAGACCTGGCTAAACCATTAGACAAGCTTAGTCATTGGATGGCTGTGGTATAATTTATTTAGAAGATTATTTCAGGAGGTCAATACTAAATTGGCAAAGAAAAAACTGCCTTTTGATCAACAAAAAATTATTAAACCTAAAAAACCAAAAAGCAAGTTTCGGTTCATAAAATATTTGTTTTTAATCGGACTGCTGTTATTCTTCATTGCCGGTGGTGCAGCTGCTGCAGTAATTTTTTCTTATATTGATGATGCTCCACCTATCAACCCGGTAATGCTGGAAACCGTTGAAACATCTTACCTTTTTGATAGCTCCGGGGAAGAAGTTACCGCCATGCATGAAGAACAAAACCGCATTTTGGTAAGCTTAGATGATATTCCTGCCCATGTTATAGAAGCTTTTATTGCTATTGAAGATGAACGGTTTGAAGAGCATTTTGGTTTTGATGTTGTTGGCAGCCTTCGTGCAGCCTATATCAACTTTCAGGCAGGGGCAATAGTCCAGGGTGCCAGCACCATCACTCAGCAGCTGGCGCAAAATGCCTTTTTAACCACGGAAACTACCTATGAACGTAAAATTCAAGAAATATGGCTGGCTATCCAAATGGAACAAATGTACAGCAAAAATGAAATCCTGGAACTATATTTGAACCGAATTTATTTTGGTAATGGGGCTTATGGAGTAGAGGCTGCTGCATTAAATTACTTTGGTAAAAGCATTGGCGAAGTTAACTTGAATGAAGCAGCCATGCTGGCAGGAGCCGTCCGTTCACCTAACCTTTATAATCCTTTTGATAACCAGGCAGAAGCTGAAAATCGTATGCGTACAGTATTGCACAACATGAGAAGGCTTGATTACATATCAGAGGCAGAATATCAGCAAGCCCTGGATAAAAGAATGAACTATGCCGAAATTAAAGGGGCAGAATATCCCTTTCCCCATTACGTGGATTACGTCATTCACAATGAGCTGATTCGCATCCTAAGCGGTATGCCTGAATATGGCTCCATAGAAGAAGCATACAGGGCCATTTATAATGGCGGCCTGCGCGTTTATACCAACCTTGAACCTTCTGCCCAAAACCATGTAGAAAGTGTCCTGGCCAATGAAGAGCTCTATCCGGTAACCTATATGGTTAATATGGACCAGGTTCGGGAGACGATTGCCTCAACGCCCGGTGATGATATTCTAACGGAAGCCCAGGTGGAAGAACTGGTTGTCGAAGAAAATGGTATAGCCCAGCCCCAGGCAGCTATCGTGCTTGCCGATCCTACTACCGGTCAAATAAAAGCCCTGGGCGGTGGAAGAGAATACCAGAAAAACATCGATGAAGTGTTGCGTTTTGCTTCCTTACGGCAACCCGGTTCAGCCATAAAACCAATTATTACTTATGCTCCGGCATTTGAAGAAGGAGTGCTGGCTGGTCCCGGTTCAACCCTGGATGACTCTCCCTATATTGGGCCTAATGATGACTGGTTCCCGGAAAACTTTGATTATGAATTCCGGGGCATGACTCCGGTTAGAGAATCTTTATTTAAATCTTACAATATTCCGGCAATCCGGGCTTTCGAAAAAATGGGCCCACAAGTTGGATCTGAATATGCTGAAAAGATGGGCATAAGCACCTTACACCCTGATGAAAAAAATAACCTTAGCCTTACCTTAGGCGGTTTTACCAGAGGGGTTAGTGCCATAGATATGAACCAGGCTTACAGCGTGCTGGCCAACAGCGGGCTTAAAGTCGACTTGCATACAATTACAAGAATAGTGGATCGCGGTGGAAATACTATTTATGAAAAAAACATCGATCCTCAGCAGGTAATCAGCCCGCAAAGCGCATTTTTAGTAAATGATATCCTGCAGGATTTTGTCACTCAGTATCTCGGTGGGTCTCTAAGAATTGACCGTCCGGTAGCTGCAAAAACCGGGACTACAGATGAGTGGAAAGACGTATACCTGGTTGCCTATACTCCTAATTTAGTGGCCTCCTTTTGGATGGGCTATGATGAGCCCAGAATGGGTCAAATCAGGCAGGGCTGGCGCTACTCTACAGCTTTCCTGCGGGAAGTTTTTCTAAAAGAATTCGAAGATCTTGAGATAAAGGAATTTGATACACCAGATGGCCTGGTCCGTTTAAGAGTATGCGCCAGATCAGGTTTACTGGCCACTGATGACTGTGAAAGGGCTGATGCAGTTAACTACGACTATTTCCTGGCAGAAAATGCCCCCAATCGCAGTTGTAATATGCATGATGGCAGATTTTACAGGCGGCCAGCTTACATCGAAACTGATGAAAGGTGGTCCTCACGAGGCGGACCGGGCAGAAAACCAATGGACGTGGAAGACTTACCTACCAGAACTTTAACCAGGGACCTGGCTGAACAGCAGGGAAGTACAACCAGCGAGATTCCAGATTTTAATGCCTTAGTCTTTATTGACGGCATTACTTTACAATGGGACTACGATGGGCCCGGTATAACTGGTTTTGAGGTTTCCAGGTCGGTTAACGGCGGCGCTGAAACCATCGTGGCTGAATTAGGTTCTAACTCCCGGCAATTCTTGGATAATGAAATCGAATTAAACCAGGACTACACCTACTACCTTACAGCCATTTTTGATGACGGTGATATTTCTGAATCAGCAGTAGTTAACATAAGTACAGAAGCAACTGAAGATGGTGAGCTTGTAGTCAGCAGGCAAAATGACATGGTGGTAGTTCCCGATGTTACTGGCAGTTTTCAGGCCCTGGCTGAATCAGCCTTGAGCAGAGAAGGCCTTCAAGTATTGAGAGTGGAACATGAATATAGTGATGAAGTTTCAAGAAATAGAGTGATCTCCCAGCGTCCCGAACCCGGTACAACAGTACCAAAAGGCCGCCAGGTTTTACTGGTTGTCTCCAGGGGTTCGGAGTAATAAAACCTGATCATTATTTGTTAAACACTGACAGCTAACGGGAAGGGATTTTTACAGTGCAAGTTCAACAACTGTAATCCCTTCCCCGCCTTCACCCGGATAACCAGTGCGGAACTGGCGAACCTGCTTGTGTCCTTTTAAATATTCCTGTAAACCCTGTTTGAGCTTGCCGGTTCCTTTACCGTGAATTAAATCTACCTGCCCCAACCCGGCCCAGTAGGAGTTGTCAAGGTGTTTTTCAACCAGCGGAATAGCTTCATCGAGGGTTAATCCTCTTAAATCAATAGAATTACCCAATACCGGCTCTTTTTGGACACTGTAGTTCCCAGGCGCAAACTTGTGACCCTGGTCTACCTCTTTTTGCCTCTCTGCTTTGTCTTTATCCTGCATCTTGAGTAATTCACTGATAGGCAGGTTGACCTTTATCGAACCCACCTGGACTGTGGCCTCATCTCTTGTAAAAGAAAGAACCTCTCCCTGTTGTTTTAAACTCCTTATATAAACTGCTTGACCGGCTGCTATTTCATCTTTGCTCAAAGCAGGGCCTTCTACTTCACATTCGCTTGTTTCCTGTTCAGTGTCTCTGCGCATTTTATTAATTTCACTGCGGATTTGCTCTGCTCTGGTTTGCGATTTTTCTGTTCCCGCCTGTTTAATTTCCTGCAATTCTTTTATCAATTGGTCGGCAGAATGCTTGGTGTCTTTTAAAATTTGCCGGGCTTCATCACGCGCTTGCTTAAGAATATCTTCTCGCCTGGCCCGAAGCAAAACGCGTTCCTTCTCTATTTCTGCCAGGAGTGATTCAGCCTTATTTTTTTCCAGCTCTGCCTGTCTGCTATCTCTTGAGAAGCGCTGCTGATCTTCCACCAGGCTCGCAATAATCGATTCAACCTGTTCATGAGAACGATGCATATAGCTTTTGGCTTTATCTAAGACTCTGCCAGGCAAGCCAAGCTGGCCGGCTACATGAAAAGCATTGCTCTGCCCGGGAATACCCTGCATAAGGCGGTAAGTCGGAGCCAGGGTATCCAGGTCAAACTCCATCGCGGCATTTTGCATATAATCTCTGGTCTGCGCAAATAACTTCAACTCATTAATATGGGTAGTAGCAACCGTTAAAGCACAATTATGGGTAAGCTCTTCTAAAATAGCCATCGCCAGGGCTGCTCCTTCGGTTGGATCTGTTCCGGCGCCCAGTTCGTCAAAAAGAACCAGGGAACCGGACCCTGCTTCCTCAACCATGGTTATTATATTTCTCATATGCCCGGAAAAAGTGCTCAAAGATTGGGCAATGCTTTGCTCGTCTCCAATATCAGCTCGAATTATCTTAAAAACAGTTAATCTTGTATCTCTTCCGACTGGGACTTGTAGTCCACTTTGGATCATAATTGCCAGCAGACCAATGGTTTTAAGAGCTACTGTTTTCCCGCCGGTATTGGGGCCTGTAACCACCAGTGTTTTAACCTCCCCTCCCAAACTAACTTCTAAAGGCACTTTTTCTCCCTGTAACAAGGGGTGGAACGCTTGATCCAGCTTAAACTCAGTTTCTTGTTGTTCTAGCAACAGTGGCTCACTTCCTGACATTTCTATGCTTAAACGTCCCCTGGCTACAATAGAATCAAGCCTTGTGTAAAGAGCACGGTTGTAAAACAATTCTCTTTCGGCACCGGCCACTTTACTACTCAACTGAATTAAGATTCTCTCTATTTCCGCTTCTTCCTGGCGATGTAAAGAGGTTAAAGCATTTTGCATTTCCACTACCGGTAGAGGTTCAATAAAAACCGTCGCCCCGCTGGATGATTGATCATGTATGACCCCTTCCAGGTGCTGACGATATTCTTGTTTAACCGGCAAAACGTACCGGCCACTACGAATGGTTATCAAGGCATCCTGCAGATAACGGCGATAATTAGCACTCCGAATATAATGATCAAGTTTTTCCCTGATTTTATCCTGGTAAGAAAGCTTTTTTTTACGCACCGATGCCAGGGTCGAAGATGCGCTGTCAAGGATTACACCCTCTGGATCAATAGTTTGCTCCAGGGCTTTTAATAAATCCTGGCAGGTGTATATATCCATTGATATTTCAGCCATCAACGGGTAAAGATCACAGTGATCCCTGTTCTTAAAAAATTTGTTCCAGCGCAGTACAGCTTTATGGAAATTTAACACTGCTGCAAGCTCAGTTCCTGAAAGCATTGAACCTTTTAAGGCCCTGCTTAAATAAGGCTTAATATCCTCGACCCTGGAAGGATTGAAAGCTCTCTTTGAACAAAGCAGGCGCCCCTCACCGGACTCCTGTTGTTTTAGCTTTACAGTTGCATAATCTGCAGATGGGAGCAGTTTTTCAGCTTCTTCTTTGGCCATGGGACTTACTGTCATGGATGCTAATCTTTTGCGGATTTGATCAAATTCCAGCACTTTTATTTCTCGTTCTGTAATTACTTCCGGCAAATCAAGCTCACCTCGATAAATATTGATTTCCTTCGATAATAAAACGCAAGCTTTTATCACGGGCTTCTGAAATACCTATTCGTGGAGTACTTTTAACGGGTATGAACTTTCTGAATGCATTTCTATTTTCCAGGTACAAAGGTTTGGTAGCCAGATCATGGCCATCAAAATCTTTACCTATAGCAAATGCCTGGCATAGTTTACCTGGGCCGCTGGTTAAATTATTTACCGGACATTTTTTGCCACGCCGTTTTTGCATCAACGGTATCCCCTCAACCGGTTCTAACGCCCTGATTAAAACAGCCTCGCCTTTACCAGCGGGACCGGTTACAACATTTAAACAATAGTGATTGCCATAGATAAAATAAACATAAGCAAAGCCAGGAGGCCCAAACATGCTTTGGTTGCGCCTGGTTTTGCCTCTTGCTGCATGGCAAGCCGGATCATTTTTGCTCAGGTATGCCTCGGTTTCAACTATGATGCCTGAAACAAAACCCTCCTCCGATTCACGGCACAGGGTATAGCCCAGAAGCTTACGTGCAGCTTCTACTGTATTGCTATTTAGAAATGCTTGGTTAATTGATGACCGGACAATAGCATTCATGATCATTTTTTACCTTACCTTTTAATAACTTTAATTAGTACATAAGCTTCTATCTTTTTTGACAGGACCTAAATGATAACTTACTGACCATAAAAAGCCAGTTTGCCAGGCCTCCAGATCGATTCAGAACCAAAGAATTAGAAACCTTAGTAAACCAGCTTAAATTAACTGTTTGGGTTTATATAATAATTAACAGCCGCTGCCTTTAATCTTTCAAACAGAGGTGTAAAATA
>PWMM01000221.1 GCA_003558195.1 Syntrophomonadaceae bacterium | reverse complement strand
TTTTTGCTTGCTAAGCGGGCTTATCTTTTCAGCCAAAATCTTAACATCTTCTTCTTCTTTTAAATCTGTTCTGCCCTCAACCAGAAGCAGGCTGTCTTCGCGGATCAGCTCTTTATGCTTTTCAAACAGGTCTGGAAAAACCACCAGTTCTACACTGCCGGTTAAATCTTCCAGTTTGACAAAAGCCATCTCCTTATTTTTTTTGGTGTAAAAACTGCGTACAGCTATTACAATACCCCCTACTTTTACATGCCGATTATCTCCGGTATCTTTTAGTTCAGCACAGCGAACCAGGTTTTTCATTCCTTCCAAAATCGCCCGGTATGGTTCCAGGGGGTGACCTGAAATATAAAGACCGAGCATATCTTTTTCTAGTGATAACCGTTCTTTATCGGAAAAAGGTTCTATTTCGGCCAGGTTATCAGTGAGCATCTCCTCCTGGACACTTTCATCCATTAAAGAGAACATGGAAATCTGGCCATTATCCCTCTCCCTTTGCAAGCACTGCCCCTGGGCTAAAACATCCTCCAGGGCAGCAAGGTACTGGGCCCGGTGACCCCCTAAAGAATCAAAGGCGCCGCATTTAATTAAACTTTCCAGAGCTTTTCGATTGCAAAGCCTTAAATCAACCCGGGAAACAAAATCACGCATAGAGGCAAAGGGCTTATCTTTTCGGGCGGTGACAATAGAGTCAATCGCACCCAGACCTACATTTTTAACTGCTGCTAAACCAAAGCGAATCCGGTCATCAGCAATTACTGTAAAATGAGTGTCACTTTCATTAATATCAGGCGGGAGTACTTCTATCCCCATGCGCCGGCAGTCAGCGATGTAAAGTGCCACCTTATCACTGTTAGCATAATAAACGGTCAAAAGAGCCGCCATAAATTCTACCGGGTAATTGGCCTTAAGATAGGCAGTTTGATAAGCAATCAGGGCATAGGCAGCGGCGTGGGACTTGTTAAAACCATAAGAGGCAAATTTTAAGATCAAGTCATAGATATCTTTCCCCAGTTCGCGGGTATAACCTTTGTTATAGCATCCTTCGATGAAAAGCTCTCGCTGTTCATCTAATATATTTTTTTTCTTTTTACCAATAGCCCGCCGCAATAAGTCGGCCTGTCCCAGTGAAAAACCGGCAATCCGGGCGGCAATTTCCATCACCTGCTCCTGGTAAACCATGACCCCGTAGGTTTCTTTTAAAACAGGCTCCAGGTCAGGGTGGGCGTATTTAATTTTTTCAAAACCGTGCTTGCTCTTAATAAATGTAGGTATCTGTTCCATCGGGCCGGGGCGATAAAGGGCTACAACTGCAACAATATCTTCGAACTTATTGGGCATCAAATCCCTGAGCACAGAGCGCATCCCTGTGCTTTCCAGTTGAAAAATGCCCGTGGTCTCACCTCTAGAAAGCATTTCGTAAGTGGCCTGCTCTTCCAGTGATATCTCCTCAATATTAATTCTTTTATTAGATCTTTTTTCAATGATCGCCAGGGCTTCGCCTATAATCGTGAGGGTTTTTAGCCCTAAAAAATCCATTTTTAGCAAACCAAGATCTTCTAAAGTGCCCATGGGAAACTGGGTAACAACAGCACTGTCGGCCATTTTATAGAGAGGAACATAATTAACCAGTGGCTCCTCTGCAATCACCACCCCGGCTGCATGAGTTGAAGCATGACGCGGCATACCCTCCAGGGCCATTGAAACATCAAGCAAATGCCGGTATTGATCGTCTTCTTTGTACAAAGCCTGTAATTCCCTGCTTTGCTCAAGGGCTCGTGATATGGTCATTTTAATTTCCATGGGGATCATTTTAGCAATTTTATCCACTTCAGCATAAGGAATCGCCATGGCCCTTCCCACATCGCGCACCGCAGCCCGGGCCGCCATAGTCCCAAAAGTAATAATCTGGGCAACCCGGTCCTGGCCATATTTTTCAAAAACATAATTAAGGACCTGGTCGCGTTTATCATCACAAAAATCAATATCAATATCAGGCATGGAAATTCTTTCCGGGTTTAAAAAACGTTCAAATAGCAGGCCGTAACGCAAAGGTTCAATGTTGGTGATACCCAGGCAGTAAGCAACCAGGCTGCCTGCTGCAGAGCCACGCCCCGGTCCAACTGTTACGTTATTCTCCCTGGCATAACGAACAAAATCCCAGACTATCAAAAAATAGTCTGAATAATCCATCTCTCGAATAATTTTTAACTCGTATTGCAGCCTTTCTTCTATAGCCGGAGTTATTTCAGGGTAGCGGGATCGCAGGCCTTCATAACATTTCTCTTCCAGGTAAGTATCGGCATCTGCTCCCCCAGGAACACTGTATGCCGGAAGATGGCGTTTGGAAAAATCTTTTTCCACGTTACAGCGTTCGGCTATTCGCAGTGTATTAGTTAAAGCCTCTGGAACATCGCTGAATATTGCAGCCATTTCTGCCGGGGTTTTAAAGTAAAATTCCTGGGTATCAAAGGACATTCTATCTGTATCATCGACAGCTTTACCGGTTTGTATGCACAGTAAAACATCGTG
>PWMM01000107.1 GCA_003558195.1 Syntrophomonadaceae bacterium | reverse complement strand
GGGAAAGGTTCCCTGGAAGGAATAGCGGCGGCAGAATCCGGGAATAATGCGACAGTTGGCCCCACCTTAATTCCCCTGCTCGCCTTCGGTGTGCCGGGTAGCACTCCGGCCGCATTAATTGGTGGAGCTTTAATGCTAAAAGGCCTGACCCCCTCTCCGATGTTATTTGAGACCCATGCATCCATGGTTGTTGCTCTATTACTGATCCTTCTTCTTGCAAATTTCGTCAACCTGTTCCTTTCTTTATTGGTTTTTCCAGTATATGCTCGGGTAGGTCAGTTGCCCCAACAAATCTTAGTTCCTATTGTTTTAATGCTTTCTGTTGTCGGTACTTATGCTTACCGTTCCAATCCCTACGATGTTTTGATTATGTTTATTATTGGTATTATCGGTTTTTTGATGAAAATTTATGAGTATCCAATTCCACCTCTTGTCTTAGCTTTTATCTTAACACCTTTGCTTGAGCAATCTTTAAGAAGGTCCCTGGTTATAACCAGTGGCGATGTTGCTGCAGCATTTTCAAGCCCCCTGTCTTTGGTGATGCTAATAACAGCGGTGCTCGTCTTTTTCCTGTCATTTAAGATCTCCAGTAAGATGGGGGCTGTTTCTGCAGGAGTAAAAGAAGAAAAGCAGGTTGATAAAGAATCTAAATAGTCTGAATTAAATTTTGTGGTGAATGGTTCTGGCCAAAGCTAGTCGCCAGACAACCGGGTTAAAACTATGATCAGCCTTGGCAGTCTGAAGAATTTGACAGGCGGAGAATCACTTATTCTTCTTCCGGTTGCAGTAAATACAAAGGGACTGTAATTAAAGGCTCTGTAAATATACGCGTGGAAGTGCCTGTAAACGGAATCTTGTTGCGATGATTTATGTTTTTTCCCAGGTCAATAGCTGTAATTATTCTATTTGTCTGCTTTGAAAAAAACTAAAATGCTGGCTGACAAAAGCTTCGCCGTACCTTAAAAAAGGTGCGGCGGATTAGCATGCATACCTATTACGGGTGCTATTTGAAAAGCTTAAAATGTGGAGTGGCAAAGAATGACCCGGTTCAAGTGACACCGAAAGCTGAAGAAAAGCTTGACGGCAGATATCTCCTGCGCACCTCTGATGCTACGATCAGTTTTTAAGATGCGGATCTCGGCTACAAACAGCTGATTGATGTAGAGGCTGCATTTAAGACTTTAAAAAACAACCTTTATTAAAGCCTTAAAGCCTGTGTATCGCCGCTCAGAAGGCCGAATCAGGGTTCATTTCCTGCCCAGTTGGCTGGCTTTGCTTCTGGCCAGGATTGCTGAGCATGAAACTGGTGATAACTGGCCCAAGATCAGGCATCAGTTGCAGCAGGTTCATTTGGGCTACTAAACCCATGGATAAAGGTTGCTTAGCCTTTTTTTACTTTGCACTGTCAGAAAGGCGGGTACGGGAAAGGCTTTAAACTAAGCCGGTGCAGTTTTCGCTTAAAGAGGCCAAGATACGCAATTTTCTTAAACAGGCTAAGCAATCCGGGAAAAAACTAATTTTGGGGTCAACAAAACCAGCTTGGTAATGATATACTATAAATGTTCGATTATTATTTAGGGGTGTGCACATGGAAGCTAGTTTTAAATCAAGGGCTCTTGAGGTAAACCTGGCCCAAACCAAACATGAGCAGGCTGAGCTTCCTTCTGAACACAAGTGGTTTGTTTCCCTGTCTTCTTCTTACTGGGGAATAAATAAAAGAACAGAAGAGCTTTTCCTTGAATATAACCATCCCCATCCCAATTATGACTACATTATTGAAAACCTGCATACCATTAGCCTGACTGATTTATGGTTGTACAGTTCTATTGATGAGTCTGAGAAAGCGCTGTTATTCTTAGTTGGAATTTTTGAAGATCTGGCAAATAGAAACCTCTCAGATAAGCAACGTGAGCAATTAACAAAAACCCTCTTTAAATTTATAGATCGCCTTCTAAATGAAGGTAAATATCCCGGACAGGTCATCAAGCGCTGTTTACAATTTATTGAAAGAGGGATGGAAGAACATGAAGAAATCTATCTACGTAATTCCGGATACTTCAAAAAATATTTAGCCCGGGCAGCAGCGGTGCCTGATTTTAATGAAACTGTCTGCAGGTTGACCAAGGCAGTTTTAATTAAAAACTGTGTATTCTGGTCTGAAACAACCGGCGCAGAGGAATGGTTTAATAGTAAAGCCCACCTATTCCAACCTGTTCATCGTAAAAAAATAAAACTGATTGGTAAAGATTTTTTTGATAAACTATTTTGCCGGATTGATAATTCACAAAGCTGGGAAGAGATTGAATCTAACCTATTCTTTAATGATATTGCCAACCATTTCCGCCATTTTAGTGACGAATTTAACCTCTCCATAGAAAAAGTCTATTATTTGTTATATATTTTGCATTTGCCAGGTATGGTCCAGCTGAAAAAACATCTGCTTTATGATCTTAACCGTCTTTTGAAGACGGCTCTTGATGAACTTAACCAGGAAGAAGTTTGCCATTTTATTGATATGCTTTTTACTCTATTCAAAGAGCTAAAAGATC
>PWMM01000095.1 GCA_003558195.1 Syntrophomonadaceae bacterium | reverse complement strand
TTCCTTTCCCAGTTTTCAGTGGCGGTCCCTCAAGTTCTCATCAGGTTTGGCCGCTGTCAGCATGTCAATGAACATTTAACTCACTTATAATATGATAAAATTTTCTTAAGAAAGCAAGTCTTTTTTAAGAAATCAGCAAAAAAAACTGCATGAAAATTGTAGTTGGTATGAAAATCGCTTTTTTTACAGCGTATTCAACAGTTATATTATCAATAGGGAAACAAAAAAGTTTGAATATTATGCTGAAGAGAAGAAAAAAACCCGGTCCAAAAGGCCTTTTCAAGCAAAGTATGGTGGAAAGGGCCTTTGAATTATGCCTGCTTGGGCTCCGCAACAATGACCTGGCCACCGCATTTGGGGTCCACCCGGATACCATTGAGTTATGGCTGCGCAACCATCCGGAATTTGCCAAGGCCGTAAGGGCAGGACGGGTAGAGGCGGATGCAAAGGTGGCAAAAGCCCTGTATGAAAGGGCGACGGGATATTCCTGCCCGGATACGGTGGTTCTGACAAACCGGGTTACCGAGTACGATGAAAATGGTAAGCCTCTGAGAAGCTATACCGAGCCGCTCATCGTACCGGTTGTAAAACATTACCCCCCGGATGGGTACAGCGCCCAGAAATGGTTGGCAATCCGGCAACGGGAATACTGGACAGAGGTTCAAAAATCAGAACACACCCTCCACCACAAAGGCAGCATTGACATGAATCATGTAATGGAGCAGATTTCAAACACCTCCCAGTTTACTGATGATGAATTAAAACTGGCGGCAAAACTTGGCCTTCAAAGAGCCAGGCAAACCGCCCTCCTTCAAGAAAACAACAATTGAATGGAACTCGCTGAAAAAATATCCCGTCTCTTAAAAGAGGAAAACGTACCGGTGCAAGCCGTATCCATGCAACATAACTCCCAAGGTAAGCTGGAGTGCATTGTAGTAGATTGTGGATTTGGGGAAAACGACCCCGATCAACTTCATCTTCCGCTAACCGGACAAACCAAATTCAACGGTAATTGAAGGTCCCCCACCAAGGGTAATTAAAAAGACCCTAAAAAACATGAAAACAAAAACATTCATAAAACGTACCAAGCAGCCAAAAAAGACGGTTCTGGAACACCTGGTGGAAAACCCTCTGTTGGCGGTACGGGAATTGAATAACAGGAGCTTTTATGAGTTCTTGAAATTCATGTGGCCGGAGGTGTCCTCTGATGATTATAAGGATAACTGGCATATCCAGTATCTGTGTAAAGAACTTCAGGAATTGGCTTGGAATGTAGCATTGAAGAAGAAAAAGCCCCACGACCTCATTATCAATGTCCCACCGGGTACCAGTAAAACCATTACTACCAGCATAATGTTTCCCGTATGGTGCTGGACCCAGTGGCATTGGATGAGGTTTATTACTCTGAGCTATTCTGCCAGTCTGTCTCTGGAGTCTGCGGAGTACAGCAGGGAGTTGGTACGGTCAGACAGGTTTAAAGCGGTGTACCCGGAGATTCAGATAAAAGATGATAAGGACCAGAAAGGAAACTATCAGGTCATCAAGCGGCTTCCTTCATATCCGGGACAGGTGGATAGGGTGCTTAGAGGTGGTAACCGTTATTCCACTTCTGTCGGTGGTACCCTTACTGGTTTTCATGGGCATATCATAATTGTGGATGATCCTATTAACCCGGAGCAGGCCGTTTCAGAGGTGGAGCTCCGTAATGCCAATCATTGGATGGATCAGACCCTGCCAACCAGGAAAGTGGATAAGGCGGTTACCCCAACGGTGATGATTATGCAACGGCTCCATGAAGACGATCCCACCGGACACCGGTTGGCAAAGAAGAAGGATAACCTTCGTCATATATGTTTACCAGGGGAAATACATAATTATGAAAAACAGGTAAGCCCCCCGGAACTGGTTGCCAATTATACGGACGGTCTTTTAGATCCGGTAAGGTTGGATTTGGATTCCCTGAAGGAATTGGAGGTGGACCTGGGCCAGTATGGTTATGCGGGTCAAGTAGGGCAAAGCCCGACCCCTCCAGCCGGGGGAATGTTCAAAGTGGATAATCTTACCATTCGGGAAAGGCCCCCAGCGGTGGAGGAAATTGAAACTGTGATACGGTATTGGGATAAAGCCGGTACCAAACAAAAGGGCAAGAAAGGTGTTAATGCCGCCTATACTGCTGGTGTGAAGATGGCCAAGTACAAAACCCAGGATCGATGGGTGGTATTGGATGTGAAGCGCGGCCGGTGGAGTAGCGAGGAACGGGAAAGCATTATAAAATCAACTGCCCAAACAGATGGCCGCGATACAACGGTATATGTGGAGCAGGAACCTGGTAGTGGGGGCAAAGAGTCCGCGGAAGGCACCATTCGCAATCTGGCAGGATTTGCCATACGGGCGGAGTCCCCGAAAGGGGATAAGATATATCGGGCGGACCCCTTCAGTGTGCAGGTTAATTACGGGAATGTGGAACTTTTGCGGGCAGATTGGAATAAAGATTTTATTGATGAGCACCGCCATTTCCCCCATAGTCGGTACAAAGACCAGGTGGATGCTGCGGGTGGAGCCTTTGCCAAACTGACCAGCAAACGATCCGCCAGGGTGCTTGGTCGTACCAAAAACAGGAATCAATGAATATGGAAAGAACCAAAACCAATGGACAGGCAGTAGGTCAACGGGTAGCCCAACTACAAGTATTGGCTTCGATGGTGGATCGTCTGAAACTGGCCCGGCAGCTTGGTGAATCCTACCAAGGTAAACGTAATATATATGAAGCCCTTGGTTATCCCATTTCCCTGACTTACAATGATTATCTGTCCCGGTATCGTCGGCAAGATATGGCTAAGGCTCTTATCGACCGTCCTGTGAAAGCCACATGGCAGAGAGGGGTAACGGTACTGGAATCTGATGATGACCGGGAAACCCCGTTTGAAAAGGGCTGGCAGGAATTGGATGAAGAACTTGGTTTGGTAAAGAAGCTTTCCAGGCTGGACCGTTTGGCCTGTCTGGGCGAATATGGGGCTTTACTGTTGGGCTTTGATGATGTGACAAGGGATACATGGCATGAACCGGTTTCCCCCGGACAACGAAAACTGCTGTACGTCAAGCCCCTGGGCCAAACCAGCGCTCAAATCAAAACATGGGAAACAGACCCGTCCAGTCCTCGGTATGGTATGCCCAGGCATTATTCTATTACCCTGAACAAGCCGGGCACCTCAGGCAAAGACACCTATACCATTATCGCCCATTACAGCCGGGTCTTGCATGTGGCGATGGACCTGTTGGATGATGAGGTGGAAGGGGAGCCGATACTCCAAGCTGTATTTAATCGCTTGATGGATTTGGAGAAGCTGGTAGGTGGTTCGGCAGAAATGTTTTGGCGTGGTGCCCGCCCTGGTTACCAGGGTAAGGTGGAGCCGGACTTCAAGATGTCCCAGGATCAGGAAGATCAGCTCATGGAACAGTTGGATGAATATGAGCATAACCTGCGCCGGTTCCTGGTAGCCGAGGGAGTGGATATCCAGGCACTGGCCTCCCAGATAAGTGACCCCTCTGCCCATGTGGACATTCAGGTACAAATGATATCTGCCATGACCGGTATTCCAAAGAGAATACTTACGGGTTCGGAACGCGGGGAGCTTGCCAGCAGCCAGGACCAGGAAACATGGAAGGAAATGATTCAGACCCGACGGGAAGAGTCCGCAGAGGTATTGATTCTACGTCCGTTGATTGAACACTTGGTTGAGGTGGGGGTATTGCCGAAATACACCGAACGATATTCCATTCAATGGTCTGACCTATTCGCTGCAAGTGAAAAGGACAAGGCGGAACTGGGCAAGACCAGAATGGATGCCCTGAAAGCGTATGCCAGTGAGCCGGGGGCAGAGATGTTGATGCCATTTGCCGCATTCCTCCAGCATTTCCTTGGAATGGACCCAGACCAGATTGCTTTGATTGAAGAACAACGTGACCAAGCCCTCAGGGATATGGTGGAAGAGGAGGAAGGGGATGACCCCCCTCAACCCCCTCCGACACCCCCGGACCCAGATGATGAGGAAGACCAAGATGGAGACCAAGGCCCAGATGATGAATAATGTGTAGCGTTGCTGTCCATATCACCCCGAAATCCAAACGGTTGTCCCTGCACCAAGTCAATCGTTATGATCCAACCCGGACGCTGACCCTGCGCAACCGGTTTGTTTCGGATTTGAATAAGAGGTTCCGGGAACTGCGGGGGGAGATTCGCAGGGCCATTGTTGACCAGGATGTATTTGGGTTGTCCGGCACGAACGGTTCCCCGACGACTAATGGTATAGGTCTAACTGCGAACGTCCAGCGTAGGGCGTTTTCCTTCCCCAGAAGCCAGGATAAAGTGAGTTCTTTTATGGAGTGGTTGGAAGGGCAGGTTAATACTACCATTCTGGAGGTCCGGCAACGCGAACAAATAGGCCAGGCCATTGACCAGGCATGGACCAACGTCTACATTGAAGACACTTACAAGCGCGGAGTCCAACGTGCCCGGTATGAAATGAAACGGGCAGGTTATGACATTCCAAGCGTGGCGGACTCCGGAGGTCTTCAGGCAGTTATGGACATCCCGGTACACGCCGACCGGCTTGGCTTGCTGTACACCAGAACCTATAATGAGCTCCGTGGGGTAACGGATGCCATGGATCAGCAAATCAGTCGGGTACTGGCCCAAGGTATAGCAGATGGGGATAACCCAATGCTGCTGGCTCGTAAACTTAATGCAACAATCTCCGGCAAAGGCATCGGGGACCTCGGCCTGACCGACACTCTTGGTCGGTATATCCCCGCCGAACGAAGGGCTCGAATGATAGCCCGGACGGAGGTCATAAGAGCTCATCACCAGGCATCCATCCAGGAGTACCGGAATTGGCAGGTCGAGGGGGTTCGGGTACAAGCGGAATGGAGAACTGCCGGTGATGAGCGTGTATGTGATGAATGTGATGCTTTGCAAGGTGAGGTGTTTACTCTGCAGGAAATTGAAGGCATGATTCCCGTCCACCCGCAATGCCGTTGTTTTGCTTTGCCGGTGCCTGCCGGAGATGTCGCAGAACAAAGAACTACTCAAGACATCCCGGATGAAGAATTACGTATACAAGAAATTGAAAATCAAATAGCCGGTAAAGAAGTAGAACATGCTTATTTGTTTGATGATGATGGAAGGCCTCTTATGAATGTTGCTGGTGAATATGATAATGTACAATTTACAGAGGAGCAATGGAATCAATTTAAAGGAAATATTTTGACCCACAACCATCCAGATAATCGCAGTTTTTCTCCTTTGGATATTGATGTATTGCATAATTCAGGATTGAAACAAATAAGAGTAGCCACCCCTGAGTATACCTACTATGCGGAAGCTCTTGGACGGAACCCTGGATACGGTAATATCAACATGAGATATCGTATCACAACCACTTCATTACAGGATAAGTATTTTGATTATATCGATGCTGGAACTATGTCAAAAGCCACGGTTCGCGCTGAATTGAGTCATGAGGTGTGGTTAAAACTTGCTGAAGCCGCTAATATCAAATATTGGAGGGTTCGACGATGACCAGAATGTTAGATGATAGGGAACAAATTTTACCGGAAGTTTGTATGAATTGTAAACATCTACAAGGTTTTCGGGTCTGTACTGCTTTTATTGAAATACCTCTTGAAATTTGGAATGGGGGGCATAATCATCGGAAACCTTATCCGGGGGATAATGGAATACAGTTTGAAAGAAGACCAGATGAAAAAAGAATAAAAAGACCATGACAACCACTACCAAACAACTTAGCACCCATACCCCTGCTCAGGCGGTCAATTATTCCCTACGGACCGAATACCGGGACGGGAAGAAATGGTTGGTGGCCCCGGCAGTTATGATGGTCGAGGGAGTCCACCACGGTTCCAGGGGTCCGGTTTATCATACCGTGGAAGCCCTGGAGTCCTCGGTCCCGTTGTGGGAGGGTCATCCGGTGACCATTTACCATCCTCAGGATACCGAGGGCAACTATCTGTCCGGCCATGAGGAGGCCTCCCAGCGGTCGGTAGTGGGGGAGGTCCGGAACGCCTGGATGGATAACAACAAATTGAAAGCCGAAATCTGGCTAAACGAACAACGACTGATGGCAGTTTCCCCCCAGGCCCTAACACACATTCAGCAGGGAAGACCCTTGGATGTCAGTACCGGGGTCTTCACGCAAGAGGAGGCAGTGGCTGGTGAATGGAATGGTGAGCAGTATGAATCAATCGCAGTACAGCACCAACCTGACCACCTGGCCCTCCTCCCAGGGGAACGTGGTGCCTGTAGTTGGCAGGATGGATGTGGAGTAAGAGTTAACCATGAACACCCAAACCAAGGAGGCGATATGCCTGACAAAGAAAAGGAGGGCCTGCTGGCATTGTTCAAGCAGGTAAAAGAATATGGTTTGGCTGTCACCAAATTGCAGGTCAATGAACTGGGTTTCCGGGAATTGGCGAGCAAGGTCCAACGGAAACTGGACCGGTTGGACAGCGAAGCCAGGATGCACTTCTTGTACGATGTGTACGAGGATCATTTCATTTACTCTGTCCATGACAGGGATAATGAAACCGAACGGCATTACTGGCAAACCTACACCACCAATGAAGCAGATGAGGCGGAGTTTACCGGGGACCCGGAAGAAGTTCGTAAACAGGTTGAATTTGTAGCAATGACAAACAACACTACCATGAAAAGAACAAAGCAACCAACAAACAACCAAACCCAAAGCACAATGGAAAAAGAAAAAGCACCATGCGGCGATTGCATGGAAAAAGTCGTAGGCCTCATCAACAATGAGCGGACCCGGTTTACCAAAGCCGACCGCGAGTGGTTGCTGGCCCTGAATGAGGAGCAGTTGGACAAGCTGGAGCCCACGGAAGCCCCGGCCCCGCAGGTCAACCGGGAGCAGGCATTGGAAGTGCTCCGGGAGGAACTTGCTGATGCTGAGAAGCTGGTGGGACTCCTGCCAGGGGAACTCAAGGACCAGGTGGAAGCCGGTCTGACCCTCCACAAGGAGGAACGCACCAAGCTGGTCAAGGCTATCCAGGCCAATACCGAGAAGGATACCTGGGGGGATGAAGAATTGGCTGGTATGGATATGACAACCCTGCGAAAGCTGGAAAAGTCTTCTCGTAAGGCTGATTATTCCGGTTCGGGTGGGGGACGAGCGGTCCAAACCAATACCGAGACTTCTGAGGACAAAGAATTTCTGGCCCCGGCTGGAATCGAGGTTGAATAACAGCCTCAAGCAACCAAACAACCAAACAACCAAACAAGCGAAACCCTAAAATAGGAGAAGAAGTATGAACACGATTAAAATCAAAAAGTATGTGGACGTTGTTGAGGAACGAGTATGTGGTTCCACTGCAATCACTCCGGGCATGCTGGTTGAGCTTGAGGCCGCAGGTACTGTTAAGCCTCACGCATCCGCCGATGCCGCTGTTGAAAAGGCCTTTGCCCTGGAAGACGAGCTCCAAGGCAAGACCATTGCTGACAATTACACCGATGGTAATCCGGTGCAAATTTTCTTTGCCCGTCCCGGTGATGTGGTCTACGGCATTATGGACAGTGGGGTAACCCCGGCTGTTGGCTCTTTTGTCCAGTCCAATGGTGATGGCAAGCTGAAGGCTCTTGACTCTGGCACCAACATCGGGGTGGTCCTGGAAGGTAAGGACACCACCACCCATCGCGTAAAGATTCGGGTCGTTTAACCGGCTCTGATTCCAAACAAAGAACCCTAAAATAGGAGAAGAAAAATGAATGAAGTGCAAGTTGATTTAATGAATCAGGGTCAAGCGCAGGGTGAGCTGGCTGCTTATGCGGCAGCCGCCGGACGCCTGGACATCGGCAAGATGAGACCGTACATCGGCTCTGATGGTCGGAGTTACATGACCGTCTACAAAGGCGGGGACCCGAAGAAGAAGGAGAATTACGCAACCCTGCAAACCAACACCGCCGGCACCCTTCGCAGGGATGAGTGGAAACAGTTGGATGAGGCTGTGCTGGCCATTGCCGAGAAGCGTCTCACAGGCGTTCAAAACCTCATTGACAATGGTCTGGTTTACAGCCTTGGCAATGCAATGGGAACGACCGTTCTTGAGTACCACGATTCCGGTGATGCTCTGGTGGCCGAACTCAGCATGGACGCGGTGTCCAGAGCGCAGGGGGATCGTCAGCAGTACAAGACCATCTATCTGCCCATTCCGATTATCCACGCGGACTACGAAATCAACCAGCGTGCTTTGGAGGCAAGCCGGTCCCTCGGAAACCCGCTGGATACCTCGATGGCAGAACGCGCTGGTCGTAAGGTTGGTGAGAAGCTGGAATCAATGCTGTTCACCGATACCACCTATGCCTTTGGCGGTGGTACGATTTACAGTTACCTGAACCACACTGACCGCAACACCGTGGACATTTCCAAAGCATGGGATGACTCCTCTACCACTGGTAAGGAAATCATCCAAGACGTGCTGGAAATGAAGCAGGAGAGCATTGAGGCCTTCCATTACGGGCCGTGGGTGCTGTATGTGCCGACCAGCTACGAAACCAAGCTGGATGAAGATTACGCGGATGCCAAAGGTGACAACACCATTCGTCAGCGTATTCTGGACATTGCAGGAATCAATGGGGTGGAAGTCATCGATACCCTCCCTGATGATAACGTGCTCCTGGTTCAGATGACCAGCGATGTGGTCCGTCTGGTACGTGGCATGGGAATCCAGAACATCCAATGGCAGACCGAAGGCGGGTTTGTTAATAAGTTCAAAGCGATTACCATTCAAGTACCGCAAATCCGCAGCGATCAGGATGGCAATTCTGGTATCGTTCACGGTACGGTTTCCTAATCCTCGGTTGGGTAGGGAAAGCCTCGGTCCTCAGGCTTGTAATGCGCCTGGGGGCCGGGGCTGTATTAACCATCACACGTAACAGATACGCACATGGCTGCCAGGACGACTGCGGACAAGGTTCGCATCATTTTAGACACAGATTTGGAAACCTTGCACCTCGAGTCTTACATCGAGGTTGCCAACAATCTGATGAACGAGCTTTTTAAGAACACTACCCTGTCTGACGGTTTGTTGGAAAACATTGAACGCTGGCTTGCTGCTCACATCATTGCAACAAGTAAAGAGCGAGAAGCGATCCAACAGAAAGCAGGTCCTGCAGAACAGCGGTTCTCGGACATCTACGGCAAGGGGTTAGACTCTACGTCTTACGGGCAGATGGCCATTGCTCTGGACCCGACAGGCATCCTGTTCGATATTAACGCCCAACGCCGACCAATCAAAATTCGCGCAATTAAAACCTAAGCCATATGGGCCTACTGAAATTTGTTGAAAGCGTCTGTGTCCAAACAGCCATCTATTGGGAGCCAACCGGCACGGACGGATTTGGGCGACGCACGTTCGCAGACCCAATAGAGGTCCGTGTCCGGTGGGATGATATGGCTGAAGCCATAACTACCAATGACGGGAAGGAGATAATCAGCCGGGCTGTGATTCTATCCCCCTATGTAATGAAGCCTGAAGGCTTTCTGCACTTGGGTTCTTTTAATGATTTTATGGATGAATCGCATACTCTTTCACCAGAGCAGCTTGCCGGTTCTTACGAGATTAAAAAAGCACAATTCAATCCGCTGTTCCGTTCCAGAAAGGAATTTGTACGGCAATATTGGGTGTAACACACAATACAATCACAACCAAAAACAAACAAAACAATGTCTACATTTAATAAATTCAACAGCTTTGTAGAAGAAATAGCGCACGGGTCTCACGATCTTGGAAGTGATCAGCTTACAGTGGCTCTCACCAACGTGGCTCCAACCGCAGGCAATTCTCAATTATCAGACCTGACTGAAATCACCTACACCAACCTGTCCAGCCGGAATCTCACCAGGACTTCCTCTGGACAAACCACAGGTAAGTATTCCTTGGTGTTGGAGGATTTGACCCTGACAGCTTCCGGAGGTAGCGTTGGTCCTTTCCGGTATGCGGTCATATACAATTCAACCCATGAGGATGATTTGTTGATTGGTTTCTATGACAGGGGGGATTCCGTCACTCTTGCAGACGGTGAAAGCATTACCCTTGACTTTACCGAAGCGCAAACCTTACTCGAAATTGAATAATCATGCCATACCTTGTTGTAGTACACGCAACGTTTGACAACAAGGCCGATGCAGACCATATTCACAACCAAGCGCTAACCGTTGCGACGAACGCCTCGGTTGTGAATATTGGTCAGGTACAGG